>JANYHP010000237.1 GCA_025359005.1 Hyphomicrobiaceae bacterium
AGGATGATCAGGTCGAAGGCGAGCCCACGCATCGCCGCTCGGGCGGCCGCCGCGTCCGCCGTCTGCGTCACCCGGAAGCCGTTTTCCTGGAGATATCGCGACAACAGATCCCGAATGCGCAGATCGTCATCGACGACCAGGATGTGGGGCGCGTTGTCGGGCAGCGCCTCGATTTTTCGAGGGGACAAGGGCGACATCATAGGCACGCCTCTCGCTTTGGGCGGACATCCAAGTCTTTTGCCGCATCTTCGACGACATCGGCAACGAGCGCGCGCTCCGCCGGCGCCACCAGGGCCGCCAGAAAAGCGCGCACATGGCGTGCCGCGCCGTCGCCACCGAGGCTGGACGCTTCACCAAGTGCCGCAGCAATCCTCTGCGTCTGCAGTTCCGCCAACGCGCCGGCGATATCGCGTCCCCGTGCCGTCAACGTGAGATGGCGCTCACGCCGGTCGTCCCTGCCGGGCTCCTGCTCGATCCATCCATCGGCCACCAGCGTGCGCAACACGCGCGCCAGACTTTGCTTGGTGATCTTCAGCAATCCAAGCAGGTCGGCCACGCGGATTCCCGGTTTGCGATTAACGAAATGCAAGACCCGATGATGCGCCCGCCCAAGCCCGTAGGCAGCCAGCGCCGCGTCCGCTTCACCGGTGAAATCCCGATAGGCAAAGAACAACATCTCCACCAGCGGTATCAGCGCTGCGGCATCGGCCGGCACCGCCTCGACAGGCTCCGTCGCGCGCTCAAAGGCCCCCGTTCGGCCAGACGGTCTGCCCTGCGTCCGACGCTGGTTGGAAATTATGTCAGCCATGTTGACTTATTTTGCGCCGATAGTAACGTCTTGCAAGTACTTTCCGGTGTCTGCGCTATGCGCCATCATTGCGACCATACACGGACCGCAAAGGCAATGGCGAGCGCCCGGTCAACACGCCTGTTGCGCACGAAGGATTGGGGTCCATGACAGATCGTACCATGACAGATCGCACCTTGGCCAAAGCGACAACGCCGCTTCCGTTTGCAATTCACCGCAATGCAGAACCGGTCGCCGTCGGCGACCGCACCAAGCTGCTTGCCGATCCGGGCTTCGGCCGGGTTTTCACCGACCACATGGCCGTTGTCCGCTACAGCGACACCAAAGGCTGGCATAACGCCGAGATTACGGCACGCAAACCGCTGATGCTCGATCCGGCGTCGGCCGTGCTGCATTATGCGCAAGAAATCTTCGAGGGCCTCAAGGCCTACCGCCTCGCTGACGGCACCTTGGCGATGTTCCGGCCCGACGCCAACGCGCGCCGCTTCCAGCAGTCGGCGCGGCGGCTCGCCATGCCGGAGCTGCCCGCGGACGTGTTCGTCACCTCGATCAGCGAACTCGTCAACATCGATCGCGACTGGTTCCCCTCGGTGGACGGCGGCTCGCTCTATATCCGGCCCTTCATGTTCGCCAGCGAGGTCTTCCTGGGCGTCAAACCGGCGTCGGAGTATCTCTATCTCGTCATCATCTCGCCCGTCGGCGGCTACTTCAAGGGCGGTGCGCCGGCCGTTTCGATCTGGGTATCGCAGGACTACACGCGCGCGGCGCCCGGTGGAACCGGTGCTGCCAAATGCGGCGGCAACTACGCCTCGAGCCTGGTTGCACAGGCCGAGGCCACCAAGCACGGCTGCGATCAGGTCGTTTTCCTCGACGCCGCCGAGCACCGGTGGCTGGAGGAGCTGGGCGGCATGAACGTCTTCCTGGTGTTCGAAGATGGGTCGCTGCAAACGCCGCCGCTGTCTGGCACCATCCTTCCCGGCATCACCCGCGACAGCCTGATGACCTTGGCCCGCGCCGAGGGGCTGGTCGTCCGCGAACAACCCTATGCCATCGATCAATGGCGTGCGGACGCGCAAAGCGGGCGGCTGACTGAAGCCTTCGCCTGCGGCACCGCTGCTGTCGTTACTCCGATCGGTCGCGTGGCGAGCCCGGACGGCGAATTCAAGATCGGTGCCGGCGGTCCTGGTCAGTTGACGACGCGCCTCAAACAGAAGCTGGTCGATATCCAGCGCGGCGTCGGGCCCGACCCGCACGGCTGGGTGCACAAGCTCGGCTGATGGCGTGCCACGCGCAGCCGGTTGACGCCACATCGGGCGATTGCTGGCGATACTGCCCATTGGACTGAAGGCTGCTTGGCACTGATGGCTGCTTGGAAAAGTGCGCGTCATGCTGCATGGTCGCCTCCAGCCAATCGCGGTGACGGAACCATCTTGCATGCAGCTTAAATTCCATACGCTCGATGTGTTCACTGCGACGCGCTTTGCCGGCAACCCGCTGGCGGTCGTAGCCGGTGCCGACGCGCTCGATACCGCCCAGATGCTCAAGATCGCCCGCGAGTTCAACCTCAGCGAAACGGTCTTCCTGCTGGCAACCAACAAGCCGGCGCACACGGCACGCATGCGTATTTTCACGCCCGGCGGCGAAGTGCCGTTTGCCGGACATCCGACCGTCGGCACCGCGGCGCTGCTGGCCGAATTGCACTCGCCGGAAACGAATGGCGAACGGGACGCACTGATCGTGCTGGATCAGACCATCGGCACGGTCCGCGTCGGCGTCCGCCAGAAGCCGGGCGAGCCAGCACACGCCGAGTTCGACACTCCAAAACTGCCGGAACCTATCGCCGGCGTTCCGCCGACCGATCTGTTGTCGGCGGCGCTCGGCCTGATCCCGAGTGAAATCGGGCTCGAAAACCACCGGCCCAGCGCCTACTCGGCGGGCCTGCCCTACATCTTCGTGCCCGTGCAGTCGCTCGACGCGATCGCCCGCGCCTCCGTCCACATGGCACATTGGACCAGCGCGTTCGGCAAAAGCCACGCGGCCTTTCTCTATTGCCGCGAGACCGTGCACGCGACATCCCACTTTCATGCCCGCATGTTCGCGCCGAACCTCGGCGTGACGGAGGACCCGGCGACCGGCTCGGCCGCCGCTGCCTTTGCCGCGGTGATCGTCCGCTTCGACAGCCCGCGCGACGGCAGTCTCAAGAAGATCATCGAGCAAGGCTTCGAAATGGGCCGGCCGAGCTTCATCGAGACGTCGCTGATGGTCAAGCACGGCAAGCTCGAGACGGTCCGTATCGGCGGCCACTCCGTCCGCGTCAGCGAAGGCACGATCACAGTGTGACGGCCCGAACAGGAAAAATCCTATGACTAAAACTGACGCACCAACCGCACTCGACATGCCGCCCCAGGCAAAACTGCCGGCTGACCTGCAGGCTTATTTCGACAAGTGCCAGGAAAAGCTGGGCTTCGTGCCGAACGTCCTACGCGCCTATGCGTTCGATGCGGGCAAGCTCAAGGCCTTCATCGACATGGTCGACGATCTGATGCTGGCCGACAGCGGCATCACCAAGCTCGAGCGCGAGATGATCGCCGTCGCGGTCAGCGCCGTGAACCACTGCCATTACTGCCTGACCGCGCACGGCGCCGCCGTTCGCCAACGGGCCAAGGACCCGGTCATGGGCGAGTTGATGGCGCAGAACTATCGTGCGGCCAACCTGCCGCCGCGCCAAAGGGCGATGCTGGATTTTGCCGTCAAACTCACCGAGCACCCTGACAAGATGGACGAAGCCGACCGCACTTCACTGCGCACCGCCGGGTTCAACGATAGGGATATCTGGGACATCGCCGCGGTTGCCTCGTTCTACAACATGTCGAACCGCATGGCGGCGGCCACCGAGATGCGTCCGAACGCCGAATATCACGGCATGGCGCGATAATTCGGCCGCCACCTGTTAACCCTGCCGCGCGAAAGCAGCGCTCACCAGTCCACTGCCGCCATCCGGCACCCTTGGCAGCTCCGGCCGATCCGGCCTATGCACACCGTGGTGCCTCCGGCTTGATCGGCCTATCATTTCCAAAGGTTTGGACCCATGGACCCCATATCACTCCTCATGCCGCTTTTCAGTGGTGCTGCTGGCGGCAACCTCGTTGGGGGCCTCCTCAAGGACTTCAACCTAGGCTCACTTGGCAATTCGTTGGCCGGCCTCGTCGGCGGC
>JANYHP010000265.1 GCA_025359005.1 Hyphomicrobiaceae bacterium
GAACCAGGGCAGGCGGGCGTCGGTGGCGAGTTGCAGCGTCGGTGCGATCTCGGCGGCGCGGTCGAAAGTGGCGATGGAAATGTCAATCGCTCCACCGTCGGCTTCGAATGTCAGAGGCGTGCCGCAATCGGCGCAGAAGCCGCGCTTGACCTTGTTGGACGAGCGGAAGTGCTTGAGCGCGCCGCGCGTCAGCGAGACGTCGTGGGCGACGACAAGCACGCCGCCGATGCCGCCCATCGCCTTCTGGCACATACGGCAATGGCACAGCGACGCACGCCCGAGCCGCTCCACAGCGAAGCGCACCGCCCCGCATTGGCAGCCGCCTGTCCATGGTCCCTGCTGCGTGTCACTCATGGCAAGGCGGCCTTAGCTGCATCCCGGCCGGGCCGCACGGCAAGCCCCGGTCCCCACGCATCCGGCGTGAGCACATGGCCGATACCGAGGCAATGCCCGTCCGGGTCTCTGATCGTGAAATCCCGGCAGTTGTAGAACTTGTCGACGATCGGCTCAACGACAGCAACGCCGCGCACCTGTAGCTCCGCCAGGATCGCATCGGCATCGCGCACGTAGATGTAGGTAACCCAACGCGGGCTCGGCTTCACGCACGGCGTGTCCGCGAGCGTCACCGTGCCGCGCTGCACGATGGCGAACCCCAGCGGCTTACCGAACGTCGACGCCTCAAAGCCCAGCATGTCGCGATAGAAGGCAAGGCTCCGCTCCATGTCTGCCACATCGAGTACGGGCATGGTACGCGCAAACGCCAACTCTGGCGCTATCCCGCTCACCGCTTATACTCCCACGTGGTGACGATCTCGCCAGTGGTGGGGCTTTTCGCGTCCTTGAGGACCACGCCCATGGCCGCCAACTCGTCGCGGATGCGGTCGGAGGCCTTGAAGTCCTTGGCGCGCCGCGCTTCGAGGCGGTCGGCGATCAACGCGCGGACTTTCACGGCATCCACGTTGGCGTGTTGCTGGAGCGACAACTCTGCCGCCGTCTCGCCGCCATAGAGGCCTATGAATTCGAGCGTCGTGCGCAACTCTGACGCCTTGGCGCCGTCGCCGCGCTTGGCGCTTTTGGCGAGCCCATGCAGGATCGAGATGGCGCTCGGCGTGTTGAGATCGTCGCTGAGTGCGCCGATCACATCTGGATTGGGCGCACCACCCCCGGCAACGCCGTGCACGAGTTCGGCGAACTCCTGCAATGTGTGCTTGGCCTGCGTCAGGCGATCCACCGTCCAATCGATCGGCTGGCGATAGTGCGTCGACAGCATGGCGAAGCGCAGCACGCGGCCATGCCAGGCCTGCTGGCCGAACACGTCCGTCGTCAGCAGGTCGTTGATGGCGTAGAAATTGCCGAGGCTCTTCGACATCTTCTCGCCTTCCACCTGCAGGAAGCCGTTGTGCATCCACACATTGGCCATCGTCGGGGTGCCGTGCGCACAGCGCGATTGCGCGATTTCGTTCTCGTGGTGTGGAAAGACCAGATCGACGCCGCCGCCGTGGATGTCGAATACCTGCCCGAGATGCTTCTCCGCCATCGCCGAGCATTCGATATGCCAGCCGGGCCGTCCATGTTTCTTGATCCCGGCCGGTGACGGCCAGCCCGGCTGCTCAGCCGTCGACGGCTTCCACAGAACGAAATCCATCGCGCCCTTCTTGTAGGGTGCCACATCGACGCGCGCCCCCGCTTCCATCTCGTCGAGCGAGCGGTTGGCCAGCTTTCCGTAGTCGGCCATCGACGTGGTGTCGAACAGCACATGATCCTCGGCCACGTAGGCATGGCCCTTGGCGATCAACGCGTCGCACAACACCACCATCTCGGCGATATGCCCGGTCGCCCGTGGCTCGACCGTCGGCGACAACACCCCGAGCGCTGCGATATCGGCATGGAATTGCGCCGTCGTCTCTTGCGTCAGCTTGGCGATTGCCGCCGTCGGCGCCAGGTCCTTGAACCGCTCGGCTGCCCGCGCGTTGATCTTGTCGTCCACGTCGGTGATGTTGCGTGCGTAGGTGACGTGGGTCTCGCCATAGACGAGCCGCAGCAGGCGGAACAGCACGTCGAACACGATCACCGGACGCGCGTTACCGATGTGGGCGAGGTCGTAAACCGTCGGGCCGCACACGTACATGCGCACATGGTGTGGATCGATCGGCGCGAAGGGCGCCTTCTGCCGCGTCAGAGTGTTGTAGAGCGCGATCGGCTTGATTTGCATTTCGGACATCGGTGTCGGCCTCGGCCAGGGGACGGGCAACGGGATATCCCGTCGCCGGCTGGCGGGGCGTGTCCAAAGGAGAGACAAGGGAACGCGCGCCAGCTGGGGTTCAGCAGGTGGTAATCTCGATCATTGCGCTGCGACAGGCAGCACGAGGATTGGCGCTTTTCATCGCTCGCTTATGCGGTCTGGCGCGCCGTCCGTCAACGACCTGTCGGGCCAACCGAGCGCACGCGCTCAGAGCCGCCGTTCCGTACGAATGCGGTTGAGCAAGACGAGGCTTGGATGACCGTCGGCCGCTATACCCCGTGCTTTCTGAAAACCGCGAATGGCCTCCCGCGTCTTAGTGCCGATAATTCCGTCGACGCCGCCCACGTCGAACCCCAGCGACTGCAGAATTTCCTGCACTTCTACGCGCTGATCCCGCGTCATCGGCAGGTCACCAGCCGGCCACGCCGCTTGTATTGGCACCAATCCCGCAATCCGGTCTGCCAGCGCACCCACAGCAATCGCGTAGGAATAGGCGCGATTGTAGGCGAGCAAGGCCTCGAAGTTGCCAGCTACCAGAAAAGCCGGCCCGTTCGCGCCTGCCGGCACCACCACCTGCCACAAGGTTGCATCGTCGGCCGGCAACGCGCCCGATTGCCCCCGCACGCCCAGCACCCGCCAGCCGTTGACCGGCCGCGCCGCCGACGGCGTCGCCAGCCCATAGTCGAAATCACTCGGCAAGACGACCTCGCGCCCCCATAGCCGGCCACCGATCCAACCCGAGGCTTGCAGATACCGCGCCGTCGAGGCCAGCGCGTCCGGCACCGACGACCACACATCGCGTACCCCGTCACCGTCGAAATCCACTGCATGCTTGAGGAATGTCGACGGCATGAACTGCGTATGCCCCATGGCACCAGCCCACGATCCCACCAGCCGATCCGGTGAGATGCGCTCTTGTTCCAGTATCGACAGTGCCGCAACCAACTCGCTCTTCCAGAAGGCTGCGCGGCGCGGTTCGGCGACGGCAAGGGTGGCCAGCGAGCGGATCACGCCGCGGTCACCCTTGGCGACGCCGAAATTGCTTTCCAGCCCCCAAATGGCGAGCAGGACATGCCGGTCGACCCCGTAACGCCGTTCGATATCGCCGAGAATGGCGGCGTTTTGTTCGAGCCGCGCACGCCCGGTGGCGATCCGGTCGGCGCTGACGATGCTGGTCACATAATCCCCCACCGTTCTGTCAAACTCGGGTTGGGTGCCCGACAGCGTGATGACCTCGGGATCAAGCGTGCGGGCGCCAGCGAACGCGCGATCGAACGTCGCCCGGCGGACGCCCTGGGCGTCCGCCTCCCGCCACACCCCATCCAGGAACTCCTGCGGGAACGGCTGTGCCGTACCGTCCAGGACGACCGTCGCATTGGCTGGTGTTCGGGTATCGAACCCGCGCGGCGTCGCCGGCTTGGCCGCAGCAAATGCCGGAAACACCGTGCCTGGCCGCGGCGTGCTTTCGCTGCGCGGCGACTGGAGGTGGCGCACCTGGCTGCCGTCCTCAAGGAACAGCAGGTAAACGCCGCCGGCTAGAGCCAGGAAGCCCAGTAGGAACACCCACAGCGGCATGGTGTGCCGACGTTCGAGCTTGGGCAGTGGCGGTGGCATAGCGGGCTTCACCGCCCCGGCTGGCGGTATCTGGCCCGTCGCCATCGCATCAGGAATGATCGTCTGTCTCGCCATGAATGCACCCATATCGTTTTGAGCCTCGATCACGGTCCGGTCAGCCGGCAGCAGCGCAGCCCTTAACGCAACACCGCCTTTTTCGGCGCCCCGGCCGCCGTCGTCCGCAACACTTGCAACAGTCCTGCCGTCGGCCAGCAATCGACCTTGAGCCCAGCCCGGCGTTGATAGGCGCCGATCTCTGCCCGCGTATTCGATCCTGTCTTGCCGTCGAGTTTCTCGATGGCGCTGCCCTGTCCCTTGAGCCGCTCCTGGATCTCGGCCACATCCCGTTCGGTTAATTGCGCAATGTCTGACCACGGACGCCGGAATCCTGTGCCGCCGGCAATGCGATCAGCCAGCGTGCCGACAAAGGTCGCATAAAGATCGGACGTGTTATAGCGCCGGATGACTTTATAGTTTTCGCTGACCAGGAACGACGGCCCGAACGCCCCGCCCGGCGACATCAGGTAAAGCTCCGTCGCCGGGTCGAGCCCATCCCAGCCACGACCATCACTGCGCCGGAAGCCCAGTTTCGTCCACTGCGCGAGCGGCTTGGCTTGCACAGGCCCCTCCATCGCACAGTCCGCGCCGGCCGGGATTTCGACCTCAAATCCCCACGGCAGATCGCGCACCCAGCCTTTCTGTACAAGCTGATAGGCGGCAGACGCCAAGGCATCCGGTGCCGAATGAAACAGATCCGGCCGCCCGCCGCCGCCAAGCCCCTTCAACGACATATAGAACTCCGACGGCATGAATTGCGTCAGTCCCATGGCTCCGGCCCACGACGACCGCATCGCCTCCGGAGTGACGATGCGGTCCTCCACCATCTTCAGTGCGTAGAGCAACTCAGTACGGAACGTCTCTTTCCGGCGCCCCACGTATGCCTGGGTCGCCAGCACACGCAGCGCGTTGTGGGGCAGCTTGTAGGTGCCGAATGCCGTTTCCCGCCCCCAGATGGCGAGCACGATGGGGCCGGGGACGCCAATTTCGCTCTCGATGCGTCGCAGCGCTGCGGCCTGTTGGCCCGCCAGCGCTTTCCCCTGGCTCGCCAGCGACGTCAGTTGCCGGTTGTCGAGATAGGCCTGCGGCGGGCGGATAAACTCGGCTTGCCCAGAACTTGCCGGGCGCGGGCGGCCCGGCACCGCAAGATCGGGCAGCGAAAGGTCCGGTGTCAGTCCGGCCAGCGCGCGATCGAACACCGGCCGCGAGACGCCGTACGGTGGACGGCTGGCATCCGGCCACAAGCCATCCAGAAAGGCCCAGAAGGCCGTATCGGACGCCGCTGCCGGCACCGCGGCGAGGGCATTTGCCGAAGCCATGAGCACCGATAGACCAGTGATTCTGGCAAAGCGGACAAGGCTGACCGCCGCAGTCGCCATCGTCGCCACCCATCCCCGCTGCACGATCTGCGTCTCCCTTGCCACGCCCAGTCCGACGCAGCGCGCTGTTTGAGACCTTATCATGCCGACCGCCAAACTTTTTGACTGATGCCGCCGCTCACCGCGCGTGCCGGCCGGCTCCGCG
>JANYHP010000250.1 GCA_025359005.1 Hyphomicrobiaceae bacterium
CATCGTCGTCGATTTCGGCAACAGAGATTTCGCCATCTGATTCCTCGAGCGCGCGATGCACCGCTATGACGCCACTCAGGCAAGCCTACACCCGAATCCAAATCAGGGTCCGCGCCAAGCTGCCATCAGTCGCGTATGCACGCAACAGCGCCGAACACTGTCGTTTGTCGCGCGCCGCGCGCGTCAAGGTGCGCGCGCACGTGGATGACACGTCGACCACACGCGCCCTAACATTGGAATGTGGCGATCCCGGTCACTATTGCACGCAGGATTGAAAAGCCAGCACGATGTCTCAACACGTGATGCACGGACGCATCATGCCGCTTTAATCGCCGCGACCGACTTGGCGTCGTAGTTGAGCACCGGTGCGAGCCAACGCTCACACGTCTCGATGCTCCATCCCTTGCGCTTGGCGTAATCCTCGACTTGATCGCGCTCGACCTTTCCGACGCCAAAGTAATGGCTGGCAGGATTCCCGAAGTAGAGGCCAGACACCGCCGACCCCGGCCACATCGCGAAGCTCTCGGTCAGCGTGATGCCCGTCTCGCGCTCGGCGTCGAGCAGCTTGAACAGCGTCGCCTTCTCCGTGTGATCAGGTTGCGCTGGATAGCCGGGCGCGGGACGAATACCCTGGTACTTCTCGGCGATCAGATCGTCGTTCGACAGCGCTTCGTTCGCGGCATAGCCCCAGAGTTCGCGACGGACGCGCGCATGCATGTGCTCGGCAAAGGCTTCCGCTAGGCGATCGGCCAGCGCCTTGAACAGGATGCGCCCGTAATCGTCGGTCTTTTTGAAGTGCTTTTCCAGCGCGGCCTCTTCGCCGATGCCCGTCGTAACCGCGAAGGCGCCGATGTGGTCGTCGAGCGCGGTCTCGCGCGGCGCGATGAAGTCACTGAGCGCGGTGTTGGCGCGCTCGCGTCCGCCGGGGCCTTTGTGCTCGCGCGCGATCTGCTGCCGCAGCGTATGCAGCCGCGCCCGCTCGGCGCTACGCGTTGCGTCCTGGTAGACGACGATATCGTCGCCGATGCTGTTGGCCGGCCAGAAGCCGATCACGGCATTGGCCGTCAACCATTTGCCATCGACCATCTGCTGCAAGAGTGCCTTGGCATCAGCGAAGAGCTTGGTCGCCTCCACGCCCACAACCTTATCGGTGAGGATTGCCGGATAGCGGCCGGTCAATTCCCACGTCTGGAAGAATGGCGTCCAGTCGATGAGGTCGACCAATTTGGAGAGATCGTAGTTGCGGAAGGCACGCGTGCCCATAAAGCTCGGCGCGGCTGGTTGATACTGCGGCCAATCGATCTTGAAGGCGTTGGCGCGCGCCGTCGCCAGCGGCAGGCGCACCTTCTTGTGTTCGCCCTTGAGATGGTTCTCGCGGATCCTGGCGTACTCCGCCGTGATGGCGGCGACGTAAGGCACGCTGCCGGTCGGCGACAGCAGGCTCGACACCACGCCCACCGCGCGGC
Source organism: Hyphomicrobiaceae bacterium (assembly GCA_025359005.1). Lineage (GTDB taxonomy): Bacteria > Pseudomonadota > Alphaproteobacteria > Rhizobiales > Hyphomicrobiaceae > JABFRJ01. The sequence continues at coordinate 1,467 of JANYHP010000250.1, forward strand.
TGGCGTCCGTCACGTAGATCGCCTGGTTGCGCACGTAATTCGGCGCGATCTTCACGGCCGTATGCACCCTACTCGTCGTGGCGCCGCCGATCAGCAGCGGGATGTTCACATTCTGCCGTTCCATCTCGGCGGCGACGTGGCACATCTCGTCGAGCGACGGCGTGATCAGGCCCGACAAGCCGATGATATCGGCGCCTTCCTGCTTGGCCACGTCGAGGATCTTCTGGGCCGGCACCATCACGCCCAAATCGATGACCTCGTAGTTGTTGCATTGAAGCACGACGCCGACGATGTTCTTGCCGATGTCGTGTACGTCGCCCTTCACCGTCGCCATGACGATCTTGCCGGCGGCCGGCTTTCCAGCCGTCCCGGACGCGATCTTCTCGGCTTCCAGATAGGGCTGCAGGTAGGCCACGGCCTGCTTCATGACGCGCGCGCTTTTCACCACCTGCGGCAGGAACATCTTGCCGGCGCCGAACAGGTCGCCGACGACGTTCATGCCCGCCATCAGTGGCCCCTCGATCACATGCAAAGGCTTGTCTGCAAGCTTGCGGGCTTCCTCGGTATCGGTCTCGATGAAATCGGTGATGCCGTGCACCAGCGCATGCGCCAGCCGCGAGGCCACATCGCCATTGCGCCAAACGAGATCGACTTCTTTTTTCTTGCCGCCGCCGGCCTTGAAGCGCTGCGCGGCATCCAACAGCCGGTCCGTTCCATCGGCGCGCCGGTTGAGCACCACGTCTTCGCACACCTCGCGCAACTCCGCCGGGATGTTGTCATAGACGGCGAGCTGGCCCGCATTGAC
>JANYHP010000352.1 GCA_025359005.1 Hyphomicrobiaceae bacterium
CGCGGAGACGCACGATGACGCCTGATGAACGCAATCTCATCATGGGCCTGTTCGACCGTATGCGGTCGTACGGCACAGTCGAGAAGGAGCGGGAAGCCGAATCCATGATTAACGCCGAGGTCCGTAAGATTCCTGATTCGGCCTATCTCCTCGTTCAATCCGTGCTGGTGCAGGAGCAGGCGCTGGCTGCGGCCAACGAGCGCGTCCAGCAACTGGAAGGTCGCGTCCAGGAACTTGAAGCTGCGAGTGCCCGTGGCGCCCCGCAGGCAGCCTCGGGCGGCGGTGGCTTTCTCGGTGGCTTGTTCGGCGGCGGCAGTCGTGCCCAGCCGCCGACCAGCGTTCCCGCGTCGCGCGCGCCTGCAAACAGCGCACCTGCAAACAGTCCATGGGGCCAGACGACGGCATCACAGGCGCAGCCCCAATATCAACCCCAGTATCAGCCAGCGCCCATGCAGCAAGCTGCGCCCGCTCGTGCGGGCGGCGGTTTCATGGCCCAAGCGATGACCACGGCGGCCGGGGTTGCCGGCGGCATGCTTGCTGCCAACGCGATCAGTGGCATGTTGGGCGGTCACCACGGCAGCCACAATAGCGGCAACGCCGGCTTCGATCAGGCCCGCGCCAATGCCAACCAGGATGCGTCGCAAGATCGCGAGGAAGACCAGCAGGCCCAAGCAAACGCCGCACAGGACGACGCGCAGGACCGCGAGGAAGATCAGCAGACCTACGCGGCTGACGACAACGACCCGGGCTCATCGTCGGATAGCGGCGGCTGGGGCGGCGACAGCTCTGACGCTTGAGCTTTCGGTTCGGACCGATCACGATAGGCGGCGCCGCAGATCCCGGATGGGCCTGCGGCGCCCTTGTGTCGCAGTGCCCGGCTTAGGGTGCGCGATCCCGGTCCCAATCGCCAGCGAGGCTCCCGATGTCTGAATTCATGCGCTCGGTCGAAGGCGGCGTCATGCGCCTCGTACTCAATCGTCCTGAGGCTATGAATGCGCTGTCGCCTGCCATCATGGAGGGGTTGATGGCGGCGCTGGAGGACGCCGCACGTGATCCGGCCATCGGCTGTATCGTCGTGCGGGGGGCCGGCGATAAGGCGTTCTGTGCAGGCGGCGACGTCAAGTCGATGGCGGCCGGCGGCCGGCATGTTGGCTGGACGACAGAGATGAAGATCGAAGACCTGCGCGCCAAGATGCGAGTTTCAGAATTGCTGCATGAGATGGGCAAGCCAACCATCGCCATGGTCAACGGAGTGGCTGCCGGCGCGGGGCTGGCAATTGCACTGGCGGCTGACATGCGGTTTGCGGCCAAGAGCGCGCGCATGACGACGGCTTTCGCCAAGATCGGGTATTCCGGTGACTTCGGCTCGCACTACTTCCTGCACAAGCTGGTCGGTACGGCCAAGGCGCGGGAGCTTTATTTCACATCAGAAGTGCTCGACAGCGCAGCCATGGAAAAGTTGGGGCTCGCCAACCGGATCTTTGACGATGCAGTGCTCGACGCGGAAACCATGGCCTTCGCAAAGTCGCTCGCGGCGGGGCCGCGGATCGGCTGGTGGCACGCCAAGCGCAATATGAAGGCGGCCGAGGACGGCTCACTGGCGCATGCACTCGACGTGGAAGCTGCCGGGATGATCCTCACTGGTCAGACGGAAGACCACAAGGAGGCAGCCAAGGCCTTCGCCGAAAAGCGCAAGGCCACCTTCAAGGGGCGCTGAGTTCGAGCGGTGTGCACCACCCGGCGCACGTGACCGCGCGCGCCGACGATATCCCAGGCCGGAATGGATGAAGGACGAGTAGCCCTTCGACGGAGGTACGAAGGGTGAGGCGACACCCGCGTCGATGGCCTGGCTCCAGCTCCAGTCCCACGACGCCTCTTGCAGCGTCTTGCCTACTTCGTAACCCAACCCCAGGCACCCGCGGTTTTTTCCTTGATCCACGGCCACCAGCCTTGCGTCACCGGCTCGGCCGGAGGCGTCGCCGGTGTGGTGGACGGCGCCGGGATGGGCTGCGGCTTCACCGGTGGCTCAGGTGTCGGTGGTGGCGTAACGACCGGCGGCACGACAGCCATCGGCTGTGCCGTGACAACGAGCCCCAGCGTCGATTTCAGGCCGTTTGACGTGTCGGTCGCAAACAGCGTGGCGAGATAATTTCCCCCCGGTGAGTCCTTCGATGCGGTCGGGCTGAGCGTCCCCGAGATGACGCCCGTTGCCGCATCGATCGACAGTCCTCCCGGCAGGCCGAGCGCGGTGTATTGCAACGGCCCCATGCTGCCGGGCGTGCCTGCGGGCTTGAAGTTCGGCTTGATATCGAGCCCGGTGAAGATGGCGCCATCCTTGAGTGTCACGGGTGTTAGCGCGCCGACAACGCTGGGCGGTTGCGGCGGGGCTGCGGGCTCGTTGACCGTGATCGTGAAAGTCTCAGTGGCCTTCACGCCGCGCTGGTCCTCCGCTGTGACAGAAACGGTGTAGACGCCCTTGGCTGTCGTTCGCGCCGTGGCCCCTGGCAAGGTCCCAGTGATCGCGCCATGAACGGGGTCAAATTCCAAACCGGCCGGTAGTCCAGTCGCGGAGAACTTCAAGGTCGAGCCTGGCGGGGTCGAAAAGGCGCCGCCGGCATTGATGACGACCTGATCGCCTTGCACAAACGTCTTGTTGACTGTCTGAGTGACAACAAGGGGTGGCTGGTTGCGGACCGTCAGCAAGAAGCTTTGTGTCGCGCTGCCGCCGTTGGCCGCTATGGCTGTCACCGTGATCGCGTATTCGCCCCGGCCATCAGCCGCGCTCTGCGGCAGCGCACCCTTGATCTGGCCGGTCGACGCATCAATTGCCAGACCTGGAGGCAGTCCCGAGGCCACGTACTGCAGTGCGCCGGTATCGCCGACTGCAGGCCTGAAAGCGTACGCCGTATCGATCGCCGCCAGATCCTGGCCCGCAAAGGTCACCACTTGCGCGATCGGCGCCACCACTTGCGGCGGCAGCACCGGCGCGGGCTCCGGTTTCTTTGGCGCCAACACTGTCATGGTGAAGCTCTGCGACACCGATCCATCGATCCCGTCGGATGCTGTCACGCCGACGATGTAGGCGCCGTCGGGCGTTGCCGCCGCAGTGCCGTCAGCCAGCTTGCCGCTGATTTTGCCGCTCGCCGCATCGATCGTCAGTCCGGCGGGAAGTCCTGTTGCAGCAAACGTCAGCGTATTGAGGTTGGGATCGGCGAACGCGCTGCCGGCTGCGACAACCACACTGTCGCCCTCGCGGAACGTCTTTGACGGTATGGTCGTCGCGACAACGGGCGCGCTCGGCAGCGCGGTGATCGTGAAGCTCTGGCTGGCGCTCTGTCCATTCGCGTCTGTGGCGGTTGCCGTTGCAGTGTAGACGCCAGTTTTGCCACCTTTCGATGCGCGCGGATCGAGCTTGCCGGTGATGAAGCCGGTCTTCGCGTCGACGCTGAGTGCTTCCGGAAGGCCGGTTGCGGCATAGGTTATGACAATTTTTTCATCCGTCGCCCGGAACGCGCGCGCCAGATTGACGGGCTCGATGGGACGACCGTCGAAACCCGACACGTTAGGGATCGGCCAGAGCGTGAAGGCGGGTTTGGGCTGATCGGCCGGCTTGGCGCCGATCTCGAAGGCGGGATCGGCCATCAGGTTGCCTTTGGCATCGATGCCGGTCTCAAGGCCCTTCGAACGCCGATAGGCGGCGATGAGCGAGGCGAACACGGGCACATAGACACGCTGCACGCTGCCACCGACCGAGATCGATTGCTTGACCTGGAGGTGCAGGTGGTGCGTCGTCTCGCGCCCGCCGTTCATGAAGTTGGAGATACGGCCGAGCACCTGGCCTTGCTTGACCACGGCGCCCTCTTCGACCGTGATCGAATCCGGGTGCATGTGCAGATAATAATATTCGGTGCCGTCGCCGCCCTTCAGCCGAACCGTTGTGTTCGAGGTGACTTGCGTGATGATGCCGTCCACCATCGCCACCGCGTCCCACTTATCGTCGTCGCAGGCTGGCGGGCGGATATCCTGACCTTGGTGGCCTTGCCCTGCCGGGCACAGTGGCATGTCCCAACTGCGGACCTCGCAGAAGGTGTCGCGCTGAATCATAGGATTGTAGTTGCGTCGGTCGCACTCGCTGCCGCCTGCCGCGCCGTGGCCGTTCCAGCCGCCGCCGCCATAGCCCCAGATCTGCGAGTTCATGTGTGCATGGCGTCCCGGTGGCGCCATTTCGAGACCGCTCTGTAGTTTAAGCGGATAGATGATGCCCGGCAGATAGACCTTGCGGTCGCCGGTGCGGCCGCGGCCCTTGTCCTGCGCGACCAGCTCTCCGGGCGGGTAATAGGCGAAGCCGCCGGTGGTTGGCGTACCCTCGGGGACGGGCTGTGTGGGCTTCTTGGACGGATCCTCGGTCACTGTCACCGGCGGCAAGGGCCCGGGGGGCGCTGTGCCGAATGATCCGCGTGGCGTCGCAAACGTGCAGGCGATCGGGCGAACGCGCGGCGTCGTGCCGGCGCCCATGTCACCCGCATCGCAGCGTTCCAAGGTCTTGTCGCGACCCTGTGCCTGCCACAGGGGCTGGAAGAGCTTGCCCGCCTCGGCGTGCGTTGCACAGAGAAGCGGGACCAAAATCGTGCTGGCAATCGTCAGTGTGACTGCTGCGCTTCGAGTTCGTGTTCGCACGCGCGTCTCCCTCGATCCGCATCCATTCAACATAGTCCCAGAGTTATGCCGAAACGCCGCCTCAGGGGCAATGGTGCAGGTTATTGTGTGTTGCGGGTCACCGCTGTCGCGCCACACGCTCTTCATGTTAGGCTGGCACAATTCTGGGATTTCACGACCGAGGATGCCCCATGCGCCTGCGAGCCCCGAGTGCGGTTGCCGTACAAACTGTTGCGGCTGTTGCTGCCGGGGTGGCACTTGCCGCACCTCTGTCGACTCCGGCGCGATCGCAAACGGCTCAGAACGAAGTCGGCGTCCAGCGCTACGATGCCAATGATGTCGAGATCCGCCGCTTCAAGGCGGCGTCGTCCGCCGCCACGCGGGCCGGCGGTGACAAGCTTGCAGGGCTGCGCCTGCCGGTGCTGGCTTTCAGCGAGGTCCCGCAGCTCGTGCGCAATGCGCTGGGCGCGGACGCCAAGCTTATCAAGCCGCGCACCGTCATCACCGATCCGGCGCTGCCCGTTTGGTACCAGATCATTGACAATTACGGGGACATCACCATTACGGTCGATGCCGATTTGCGGATCAATCACATCAACGACAGCGAAACACAGCTGCGCCGTAAGCCGCTGTCGCTTGAGGGCCTGAAAAATGGCGGCAAAACGAAGATTTCCATCTTCGATGGCGCAAAAGAAGAGGGCATGGAGGGGATCATGGTCGAATACGCTATCCATAAGTTCCCCGATATTCCCTACACCGTCACGATCGAGTGTCGCCGCGCTGCCAAGGCGAGCTGCCGCGACGTCGCCACCATCACGCGCGACCAAGGTTTGCTGCAGGTGATCGCTATTCCACGCTGACCTCTTCTCGCTGTGGCGGCATGTCACTGTTTGGGCGCGGCCACCGGATCGCCCAGCCGACGCGAGGTGAGCGATTTGGGCGCCGTGCGGCAATAGCCCTGCACGTCGGTGCCGCCCTTGATCTTGTATCCGGGCAACCACACGCAGCCAGCCACCGTCGGGCATTTCGCCTGGTCGAGTGCCATGCATGGGTTCGGTGGTGCCACGGGGGTGGCGGGAGGGGGCTGCGTCTGTGCCGATGCGGCGGCCAGCGTGACCGCGGTTGCAACTGCCGCGGTCAGCAATGTTGGTACAAATTTTTTGCTAATGCTCATCGCCTTCACCCTCAATCGTGGCTGTCGTCGCGCGCGGCGATTTCGATCGGCGCTGCCAGTCGCGCCAGATCGCGCGGGCCGACATAGAACAGATATCCTGCGCCGCCGAGTTTGTCCGCGGCCGTGGCGATCGCGTCGCTGTCGCTCAGGTATTCAACAGCCATCACCGTCTTGCCGTCCGCCTTGAGCTTGTTGACGAGATCGAGCGTGGTTGTGATGGTGTCGTCGTCGTTAGCGACGCCATCCTCGTAGCGGTTGGTGCCGCGTACTTTCTCATTGCGGAAGAGAATGTCTTCCTTGCCCAGCCCATCGAGGGCAGCCCGATAGTCGTCATCGGGCAGCAGGAATTCTGCGTTCTGCGCCACGATCAGAAAATTGGGGTTCCGGCTTTTCATGACTGTCGAGATCTTACGAACGAACTGGATCATCAAGTCGCTGGCCACCGTGCCGGACGGCGTGCGGCCCTCATAGGTTTCGCAGACGTCGATCTTGTCGAGATAGATGCCGTCGAACCCCGCCTGGTTGATGCGAGCCATGTAGCTGTCCTCGTCGCCGACGATCAGATCCTGCCATTCGGGCAGCCAGTAGCGCACCGAGTAATTGTGCTTCCACTCGCCGTTCTCTTCGTCGACCACGCCAGCGCGGTTGGCTTTGCGGTTCCAGCCGCGCTCTTCCCAATAATAGCGGTAGTCCTCGGCTTCGCCGATGCTGATATACGACAGCACGATGCGCCGGCTGCCGTCCGGCTTCTTTTTCATGCGTGCCAGATCCGCGGCCGAGAAGGCGCCAGCGGCTGTGCTGTCGCGCGAATAGTCGATGACAACGATGTCGTAGGGCGAATTGGCAATAGTTTCCACGTCGTCGTTCTGGAGCTGATAGCCCCATGACTTGACCACTGTACCGCCAAATTTGAGGTCTTGCGCCGACGCCGGCGCGGCCAGAGTGAGGAGCGCTGCCAGGAGTACGGCCGAGGCCATGCCGCAGCACCGAAACACACCGTTGAGGCCGAGTGTCATGATCCAAACCCGTGCGTCGCGCCCGCGCGTGGGCCAACTGTCCACAGCATTGCCGCAAGTGCTTCCGCCTGTCCATCCTCGCTGATCGTTTGAGCGGGGTCGGTGGCAAGCGTCGCGCTCAGGTGTGCGGTATAACCGCGGTTGCCTCGATTTCGACGCGGGCGCGGTCTTCCATCAGGGCCACCACCTGGACTGCCGACATGGCGGGGAAATTCTTTCCCATCACGCGCCGGTAAGCCGCGCCCAGGTCCCGTCCGGCACCCAGATACTCGGCCTTGTCGACGACGTACCACGTCATGCGTACGATGTGTTCAGGCCCGGCGCCGGCTTCCGCCAGAATGGTGACGATGTTGCGGAGTGCCTGCTCCGCCTGCTCGATGAAGCCGTCGCCGACGAAGCGTTGTTGCGCATCCCAACCGATCTGGCCGGCGATATAGATCTGCCGGCCCTCCGCAACGATGCCGTTGGCGTAGCCCTTAGGCGGTAGCCAGTCTTTCGGGGCCAGGATTTTCAGCATCGGTGCTCCTGTTCTGACGTTACTGCGCACTGCGCGAAAGTTCCGCTCGCGCAATGATCACTTTCTGCACATCCGACGCGCCTTCGTAGATGCGCAGCGCGCGGATTTCGCGATAGAGCATTTCCACCGGATGACCGGAGCGCACGCCGTCGCCACCATGCACCTGCACGGCCGCGTCGATCACGTCCTGCGCCGCGTCCGTCGCGTAAAGCTTGGCCATGGCCGCCTCGCGGCTGACGCGTGCCGCCCCCATGTCTTTGGTCCACGCTGCCCGATAGACCAGCAGTGCGCTCGCGTCCACCTTCAGCGCCATGTCGGCGAGATGGCCCTGCACCATCTGCATGTCCGAGAGCGGGGCGCCAAACAGCTGACGCGATTGCGTGCGCTGTAGAGCAAGTCCGAACGCCTTGCGCGCAAATCCGAGAGCAGCACCGCCGACGGTTGAGCGGAACACGTCGAGATTGCCCATGGCGATGCGGAAGCCCTCTCCCTCGCCGCCGATCAGCGCATCCGCTGGCACGCGGCACTCGGTGAATTTGAGACGCGCCAATGGGTGCGGTGCGATCACGTGCAGACGTTCGGCGATCGTAAGACCCGGCGTGGTGACCGGCACGATGAAGGCGGACAAGCCCTTGGCGCCACCGGGGGCAGTGCGCGCAAACACGACGTAGACGTCGGCAATGCCGCCGTTGGAGATCCAGGTCTTCTCCCCGTCGATGACGTAGTGATCGCCGTCGCGCCGCGCTCTCGTCGTCAGGTTGGCGACATCGGAGCCGGAGGCTGGTTCAGTCAGCGCGAACGCTGCAATGGCGCGGCCCGTGCGCGTCTTCGGCAACCAGGCGGCCCGTTGTGCCGGCGAGCCAAACAGCGAGATTGGCCCTGCGCCGAGACCCTGCATGGCAAAGGCGAAATCGGCGAGCCCATCGTGGCGCGCCAGCGTCTCGCGGATCAACGCCAGTGTGCGCACGTCGAGCCGCGCTTTCGGATCCGTGGGGTCGGGCGCGGAATGAGCGAGCCAACCGCCGTCGCCAAGCGCGCGCACCAACGCGCGGCAGGCCTGATCCACATCGACGTGATCGACATGGGCGAGATTGGCCGCGCACCACGCGTCGAGGTCACGGTACAGCGCGCGGTGGCGGGCCTCGAAAAAGGGCCACTCGAGAAAGCTGGTGTCGTGCATAGGGCGCATCCTTAGAGCATTTTCCGCCAAAGTGGACACCGGTTCGGTGCAGAAAATGCGACAAACAAGAGGCTAGAGCGCTTTCTTCGTTTCAAACCAAGTGGAAAGCGCTCTAGTCGCCTGCGAATTGTGGTTTGCCCTTGGCGACGAACGCGTCATAGGCGCGGCGGAAATCGCGGGTCTGCATGCAGATGGCCTGGGCCTGCGCTTCCGCCTCGATGGCCTGGTCAACCGACATGGACCACTCCTGCTCGAGCATGGTCTTGGTCATCATATGCGCGAATGTCGGGCCGTCGGCGAGCTGGCGCGCAAGTTTGTCGGCCTCTGCGTCAAGCGCATCGGCGGCGACCAGCCGGTTGAAGAAGCCCCATCGTTCGCCCTCATCTCCGCTCATCGTGCGCCCGGTGAAAAGCAGTTCCGCCGCGCGCCCCTGGCCGATCACGCGCGGCAGCATCGCGCAGGCGCCCATGTCGCAGCCGGCGAGCCCGACGCGCGTGAACAGGAACGCGGTCTTTGCCGCCGGCGTGCCGAGCCGCATGTCGGACGCCAAGGCAACCATAGCGCCCGCGCCGACGCAGATGCCGTCGACGGCGGCGATCACCGGTTGCGGGCAGCGGCGTATGGCTTTGATCAGGTCGCCGGTCATGCGTGTGAACGCCAGAAGCCCGGTCATGTCGCGATCGAGCAGCGGCCCGATGATCTCGTGTACGTCTCCACCCGAACAGAAGTTGCCGCCGTTCGAGGCGATGACCACAGCCTTCACGGACGGTGTCGTGGCGAGATCGCGGAAGGTATCGCGCAGTTCGGCGTAGCTGTCGAAGGTCAGCGGGTTCTTGCGTTCGGGACGCGCCAGCATGATGCGTGCCACGGCGCCGTCGAACTGCCAGTGGAAATGCTTAGGTTGGTAATGGGCCGGGTTCATGCGGTTACTCGTCTTCTGAAGTGTGTGGTCGCCGGTTGACGCGTGGGGTCGACTTTGCCGAGCAGGTTGAGCAGCATCGCGGCGTCGCCGACATCGTAGGTGCGCAGCAGGTCCGCGACCCAGCCCTCGTGGGCTGCAGCCATCACGGCAAAATCCCGTCGTCCCTTTGCTGTCAGGCGCACGCGCGTTGCCCGTCGGTCCGCCGTATCGTCGGCGCGCAGCAGCAGGCGATCGGACACCAGGCGCTCGACCAGGCCGGTGACATTGCCGTTGGAGACCAGCAACTCGCGAGACAACTCAGTCATGGTCAGTCCGGACCCGTTGCGTGCAAGCGCCGCCAACACGTCGAAGCGCGGCAATGTGGAACAGAATTCGAGGCGCAGGCGCTCGCGCAACTCCGCCTCGAGCGCGCGTGCTGTGCGCAACAGGCGGAGCCAGACGCGCAGCTTATCTTTGGAAGAGGCGCGTGTCGTCATACCTCGCCTCCGGAAACGGAGAGGGCTTGCCCGGTCACCGAGCGGGCGCCGTCACTTGTGAGCCAGAGAACCGTGGCGGCGATCTCAGCAGGTGTTACGAAGCGACCTTGCGGGTTGGAGCGGGCCAGATCGGCGGCAGCGGTGTCGGTGTCGCGGCCGGTCTTCGCCGTGATGGTCTGGATGGAGACCGCCAGCAACGGCGTCTCGGTGAAGCCGGGGCAGATCGCATTCACCGTGAGGGGCGTGCGCGCATATTCCAGTGCCAACGCGCGCGAGAGACCGACCACACCGTGCTTGGCCGCGACGTAGGCTGCGACGTAGGGGTACCCCTTAAGCCCTGCGGTCGAGGCGACAAAGATCAGGCGCCGCAGTGGTTTTGCATCATCAGGCGCGTGCCGCGTCAGATCAGCCGTCGTGGCAGACGCGGTGTTGAAGGCGCCGGTCAAATTGACATCCAGCATGCGCGACCAAAGCGCCGAAGTGGTGCGGGCGAAGGGTGCGCTTTCGGCCGCACCCGCATTGGCAATGACGATATCGAGTGGGCCGAACGCGGCGTTGGCGGCGACCACGAGCGCTGTGCACTGGGATGGGTTCGTCACGTCGGCCGTCACGGCGCACGCTTTTGGCAAGCCCGATGCAACCGCCTCGATCGCGTCTTTTCTGCGTCCGGCAATCGTCACCGCACAGCCCACAGCCGCAAGCGCGCGCGCGATCGCCTCGCCGATGCCGCTGCCGCCGCCGGTGATCAACGCATGTCGGCCGGCAAGTGCGCCCATCACACTTTCCCCGTCATCACGTCGGGACGGCCGGCAAGCCGATGCAACTGATCGCGGCCCGCGGCATAGGGCTTCGGCCACGCCATGCCGGTGTAGCCGAGTTTGGCTGCGGCATGCAGCGTCCAATAGGGATCGGCGAGGTGGGGGCGCGCAAGGCAGACGAGATCGGCGCGGCCGGCCATCAGGATCGAGTTGACGTGATCGGGCTCGGTGATGTTGCCGACGGCCATGGTGGCCACATGGGCCTCGTTGCGGATCTGGTCGGAGAACGGCGTCTGGAACATGCGCCCGTAGACGGGGCGCCCGCGTGTCGAAGTCTGGCCCGCCGACACATCGATGATGGCAGCACCCGCAGCGGCGAACGCTGTGGCTATGGCGACGGCCTCAGGCGGCTCGATGCCGTCGGTGCCGACCCAGTCATGGGCGGAGATGCGAACGGACAATGGCTTTTCTGACGGCCACCCCGCGCGCATGGCGGCGAACACTTCGAGGGGATAGCGCAGCCGGTTTTCCAGCGAACCGCCGTAGTCGTCGGTGCGCTTGTTGGTCAGCGGTGTGAGGAACGCCGAGAGGAGATAGCCGTGCGCGCAATGGAGTTCGAGCAAGTCGAAGCCGGCAACGGCTGCGCGACGTGTCGCTGCCACGAACTGGTCGCGCACGCGGTCCATGTCGCCGCGCGTCATCGCGATGGGCACTTGATTGCGCGGTGTCCAGGCGACGGCGCTGGGCCCATAGATCGGCCAGTTGCCGGCGGCGAGCGGGGCGTCCATCTCATCCCAGCCGAGCTGCGTCGATCCCTTCGGCCCCGCATGGCCGAGTTGCAGGCCGATTTTGGCGGGTGTTTCTGCGTGCACGAAGTCGACGATGCGGCGCCACGCTGCAGTCTGTGCGTCGCTGTAAAGGCCGGTGCATCCAGGGGTGATGCGCGCGTCCGGCGCCACGCAGGTCATCTCCGTCATGACGAGGCCAGCGCCGCCCTTGGCGCGCTCGGTGTAGTGGCCGAAGTGCCAGTCTCCGGGCACGCCCTCGACAGCGCGATACTGCGCCATGGGTGAGACGACGACGCGATTGGCCAGCTCGAGCGCGCCGAGCTTGAAGGGCACGAACATCGGTGGACGCGGCGCCGTCGGTGTGACGCCGGTGGCCGCGCGGTCGAACCAGGTCTCAGCGCTGGCCAGCCACTTGGGATCGCGCAGGCGCAGGTTTTCGTGAGCGATGCGTTGCGATCTGGTGAGCAGTGAATAGCTGAATTGTACCGGGTCGAGATGGAGATAGCGCTCCACGTCCTCGAACCATTCGAGGCTGTTGCGCGCCGCCGATTGCAACCGCAGCACTTCCAGTCGCCGCTCGGCTTGATAGCGCTGCAGCGCCTGCTCCATGGTCGGTTCGCTGTGCAGGAATTCGGCGAGCGCAATGGCGCTGTCAAAGGCGAGCCGCGAGCCCGAACCGATGGAGAAGTGGCCAGTCGCAGCGGCGTCTCCCATAAGGACGACGTTGTCTTTGTACCAGCGCTCACAGATGACACGCGGGAAATTCATCCACACCGCCGAGCCGCGCAAGTGGTTGGCGTTCGACATGAGCGCGTGGCCGCCGAGGTGGCGGGCGAAGACGCGTTCGCACGTGGCGATGCACTCTTCCTTCGACATGTGCTCAAAGCCCCAGGCGTCCCAGGTCTTCTGCGTGCATTCCACGATCACGGTCGCGGTGTCGGCATCGAACTGGTAGGCGTGCACCCACATCCAGCCGTGCTCGGTTTCCTCGAAGATGAAGGTGAATGCGTCGTCGAATTTCTGGTGTGTGCCGAGCCAGATGAATTTGCATTTACGCACGTCGATGTCGGGGCGGAAAGTATCGGCGTACTCGGCGCGGACGGACGAGTTGATGCCGTCGGCGGCGACCACGA
>JANYHP010000354.1 GCA_025359005.1 Hyphomicrobiaceae bacterium
TCTTCGATCCGAACAATATCAATGAGAAACTGATCAACACTCGCATCGCCAAACTGGCAAAGCAAAAGCCGCCAAAAAAAATCCTCGTCCAAAAATCAACGCGCTCAACCAATTGAGTGGGGCAAAGACCGTACGCTTACGGCGTAGATGGGTTGCCCCACGATAGTTGTAAGCGGAATGCCCAATCTCGGTTGGTTACCCAGCATCGATGCAATCCATTGTGCCGAGGCCCAGAGGCCTCCCGCCACAATCGAAACAACCAGGCATCCCTGCCCAACAAGTATTTTGGTCGGCGACATTCTGCATCCACTCGGATTGCACACCGGATCATTCCGGAATGTGGTCCAAGCATCGTCGCAAAGTGCCTATTTGCTCAATTGGGAAAGGCGGGAAAACGCGGGAAAGAAATTATGCAATAGGTTGGGAGCCGCCGGTTCAGAATCATCTAAAAATTTATAGGGGCTGTCCGCTAACGATCAAAAAAATGACGCTATGGGCGTACAAATCGACCGATGCAATTCACCACGACCGGAAACAGCAAACAAAGGATTGGCCATTTGATAACGACTACGGGATCGAATGTTTGCTAGTTGAAATATCACGCAATCAATCATTCCCAATCTTGCGTGTGCTATTGCCAATCACGATGGGCTTTCAGATATCGCAAATGAATAAGTGAAAATTCAGTAATCGCTTGCGACAATGTTCCGACATCTACTTTGTCAGTTTACATCACGGACTCAGCTCAAAGAATGCTTTGGCTTTCGAATGTTTTGCCAAATTTTTTGGGCGATATACTTTAACTTCACCCAGCTGTGGCACTGCGTCTGCCTTCAATCGCTCAATAACAGTGGGATGCAACGGAGCCTCATTTATTTCCCGAAGGCCAAACCGCCATTTTATTTTGAATGGCCCGTAATCAACCAGATAGGTTTCTGCGTGTTGCAACCCGCTTGGGTCGGGAGATGTTACCAGTAGCTCATCACGAACTTGAACCTCAGGGATACATTCCTTGAGCTCTTCGATCATCCATTGCAATGCGATATCGCTCAGCCTCGACTCGGGTTCTGGATAGCTTCCCCCAATATCGCTGTGGCAACCAGCAAACCAAACCTGCTTTAGCCAAGCCGGTTTACGATCTTTGACAGTTTCCGCATCTTTTTGACTTCCCCATCTAACGCGCGGAAAATCAACTCGTGATTCATCAATTGCCATAGCATGGCGGGCAAACAATACGTCGGGGTCCAAAAATTCATCATAGTTCTTTCCGCTCCAGACGGAAAAATGCCCATGCTTCAAGATTGAAGGCCAATCACCAAGATTGCTAAACTTAAGCGGCCTATCTGGATTTGGAGAAAAGTACTTGAATTGACTTTTAACAATTACAAGTAGCCAGTATCCGACTATGGTAACCAATATGGCGATTGATCCAAGCATAAACCATTGCCAACTATTGAAATAGAAAAACAACAAACTAGCAGCTAGTAGGCTCAAGCTCCCATAGACCATCCAGTTGACAATCTTATTGCTCAGGGCTGCTACTGTATCGAAAACGCCCACAAACGCAGGCTGAACATTTCCTTGTTCGTGTGCTTTCTCGCCCTCCGCGTTAGACCCATACTTGCTACGGAACCTTCGGGCTTTTTCTTCACGCTCGTCTTCGTATTTCCGGCGATTTAAACCAGCGCCGTGATTGTAGACATACTGCACTGCATCGCTGGCAATCTTACGCAAGGTTGGACCATAGCGTGGTATTGGCGACCCATCAGACATTTTCGTGGGTACACCACAAAGGTTCATCACATTTGCGACAGATCGAGCAGTATACGCTCCCCTCGAAAATCCAAAGATGCAGACTCTGTCTCCGGGGCGGTAGTTTGCTATTATTGCCTCATAACAATCTATCACATTTTCATCTATTCCAGTACCTACAGACGCTTGGAGTGCGTTCCGAATGCGTTTGAAAGTAATTCCACCAACTTCGCCTACGCCCAAACCCGGATCATAAAAGGCAACTTGTTTATCAGGTTTAATAGGTGAATCTGGACCAGGCCGTATCGCACGGTACATCTTGTAGACGTTTGACAGCCGCTGATCAGGGCGAATTCCACCTATTTGCCCTGTGCCATCAGAGAAAACAAGAATTGTTTTGGCCATTGTTCTGTCACCCAGTTCTAACACGAATCAACTTCAACTTAGCCGATCATTACTACTTTGCATGACGACAACGCCAGCAAACGGAACACAACACGTCACTTGATACTTACCCAATGAACGCGGGATAATCAGGCATAGTTCTTCTTGTGAGCGTAGACGGAGGCTAGGGACCGATTTTTTAGTGGGTTTACATTCGAAGATGCATAATTCGGCAAGTCGAACTAACGATCTCAGAGGGTGTCACTTAATCGGCTTGTGCTAGTAGGTTGTCTTCTCATGCACCAAGTACGAACCATAGCAATCGTAACCGTCCTTGTTCTTGTGAGGTCTGGCGGACGTATCGTAACTCTTGCGATTAAAGGTCTTGTTGCAGACCGGACAGCTAAACACATATGTTGGACCAGACGACCCTGAGCTTTGAATGTTTGATCGTGAGCGAGATGAACTCCTTGGAATTTTCGGAACACGAGGAATTGCAAAACCGCCGCTAGAGGCAGAACTTAAATTCGAGAGTCGAGGGATGCTCTGCGGGCCTGTTGGTGAAAGTTCGATTGGATATCTTGGAGTGAAGGTCTTCTGCGTCGGCGTGACACCGAGAATACTCTCGACCAAATAGCTTCGGGCTTCGCTATCTTCGGCACGGATCGCCATAAGCAGAACGTCACCAGCTTTGGAACGGCGAAGCGAATAGGCCTCGATCGTGCGTGTCGAACGTTGGCCTTTCTTGTCGCGGTAGTCTATCTCGACGAGAAGACGGTTGGTTGCAGCAAAGCGAATCAATTCGATAAGGGTCTGCCCCCTTGCTCCGGTCGGCAGTGCTACGACCCGCTCGCGAATAATAGTATCTTCGGAGCCAAAAATCATCCTTGGCAGTTCAGGCGCAACCGCACCTTCAAGCCAAGCAAAGATTTCTGGCAGTGCGTCCCAGAACGACGAAACCGGGAGTAACGCTGGCAGTTGGTGGTCCAACATATGCACCCAGCCCGCTTCCAACTCCGCACGGTGTGGCTGGAGGTCAACGATACGCGGCAGGTCGATGCCTTTGAACTCACACTTTGCGCGCAGGACGTAAGCGTACGGTCTTTGCCCCACTCAATTGGTTGAGCGCGTTGATTTTTGGACGAGGATTTTTTTTGGCGGCTTTTGCTTTGCCAGTTTGGCGATGCGAGTGTTGATCAGTTTCTCATTGATATTGTTCGGATCGAAGA
>JANYHP010000382.1 GCA_025359005.1 Hyphomicrobiaceae bacterium
AGCGCAAGATCGACGCCCGGTCCATCAAAAGCAATCGCAGCTACAGCGTCGGGGAAGCCGCGAACCAGCTTGCGGTGCACAAGAACACAGTCAAGCAGTGGCTTAGACTAGGCCTCTGACCTGCCCCCGGCAAACTCCTCCAGTTTGAGTTAGAGTTTGAACCTCAGCGAGGGACGGACGATGAAGAAGTGCCGATTCACGGAAGAGCAGATCATCGGGGTGTTGCGAGAGCAGGAGGCGGGGACACCGACAGCCGACGTGTGCCGCCGGCACGGGATCTCGACGGCGACGTTTTATAACTGGAAAGCTAAGTTCGGCGGCATGGAGGTCTCGGATGCGAAGCGTTTGCGGGTGCTCGAAGACGAGAATGCAAAGCTTAAAAAATTGCTGGCCGAGCAGATGCTGGACAACGCAATCCTGAAGGATGTGGCGTCAAAAAAGTGGTGACGCCCGCCGCGAGACGGAGTGTCGTCGCTCATGCCGTGTCCGCCCACGGCGTCAGCGAACGGCGGGCGTGCCGGGCCTTTGACTTTGATCGGTCGAGCCATCGCTATCGATCACGTCGTCCTGACGATGCAGCGCTGCGCGATCGGCTGCGAACCCTGGCGCATGCGCGGCGCCGTTTTGGCTATCGGCGGCTTTTCATCCTGCTGCGTCGGGATGGCGAACGATCAGGGCGCAATCGAATCTACCGCCTCTATCGCGAGGAAGGTTTGAGCGTGCGCAAGCGCCGCGCCCGTCGGCGCGCTGTCGGTACGCGTGCACCGATCCTGATCGCCGCACACAAGAATGCGCGCTGGTCGGTTGACTTCGTGCACGATCAGATGGCCAACGGTCGGCGTTTCCGCATCTTCAACGTGGTCGATGATGTGACGCGAGAATGCCTGGCGGCGATTGCGGACACGTCGATCTCGGGTGTCCGCGTCGCGCGTGAGATGACGGCGCTCATCGCGCACCACGGCCGACCGGGGATGATCGTCTCCGACAATGGCACCGAGTTCACATCGAACGCGGTGCTGACGTGGGCGGACACCTTCAAGATCGATTGGCATTACATCGCGCCCGGCAAGCCGATGCAAAACGCCTACGTCGAGAGTTTCAATGGTCGCATGCGTGACGAGTTGCTGAACGAGAGTTTGTTCTTTGGTTTGGCGCACGCTCGCGATGAGATCGCTGCCTGGGTCACCGACTTTAATACTGAGCGCCCGCATTCGGCACTCGCCTACCAGACCCCGACGGCGTTTGCGGCAACGCTGATGCCCTCCACGACCACCGCAACAGGCCAGCCAGCTGCGATCGATGGCGTCTCCGCTGTCTGGCCTGTTGCTCCCCACCCAGACGACAGCGTATCAATCCAAAGACTCTAACGACCGGTGGATGAAAGTCCGGGGGCAGGTCACTGTCAGCGCGTCATCCGGTACTATGACCCGTGCCGAGTTTGCGTCGACAACGCCACGGATGTTTTCCAGAAGGACTAGCAAATCTTCGGGTGTCAAATTCGGCAACCGGACGACTGGACCAGCTAGATCGATTAAACCGCCTCGCGCATAAGGGTTTTCGGCAAGCCGTGACCGAAGTGCCTCGTAACTGTAGAGGCCGCGTCGGGTATCCATCAAAAACTCAGGCGTTCCGCCAAGAATGACGCCGAACCCGGTTACATTTCCTTGGAGCACGTCGTTTATAATGCGAAGGATCTGCTCGTAGTTCTGATTGCGCGATTGCGCGTGTTGCAATTTATAGAGATTCACCATTTCGTCGAAAACAACCAACAGCCCAGCGTACCCAGCGATGCGAACAAATGAGCCGAGGAGTTTGAGGCTGTCATACACGTTCGCGTCGTCAATGAAGGTCCTGACATCGAGCGACTTGCGCGCATCTGTCTTGGTTGTGTACTCACCGCGTAGCCATCGCAAAGCGTCTGTGGAGAGTGTCGCGTGCCCGGTGATATGCCCGCGAGCATAGGCGGAGAGCACGGTTACATAGTCATAACCGCCGACGAGATCTTGCAGCGGTGCGAGACGCTCCCTAATGATCTCGTCAGCCGACTTGTTTTGAGCGGTGCCTGCTTGAATTGAGTCACCAACAAACCGCTCGACGACGCTTTGCAAAGCTCCGCCTTCAGGCTTATTTCGCGTGGACAAGTTACGCACAGCTTCCTGGTAGAGATTCCTGGCTTCTCCGCCGCCGGCGTAGATCCGTCGATCCGGCGCCAAGTCAGCGTGAATTGTTACCATTCTCTTCTCAAGCGCAATCATGCGGATGAGGTGAAGAAGGAAGGTCTTTCCGGCGCCATATTCGCCGATCAGCAATCGGAATGCGGAGCCCCCGTCGGCCATTCGCTCAATATCACGAGTGATGGCCTTGATCTCGTCAACTCGCCCGACTTGGATATGCTGCAAGCCGACGCGCGGTACGACCCCCGCACTCAACGCCTGCAAGATTGTGTCGCGATCACGCGGACGGATGGCCTTCTTGTCGCTCATCTTATCCTCTTACGCCGCAGATTTTAGTTGATTGAGCAGATGCCCAGCAACGATGAACGATTGACTGTCAGATGCTTCTTCGATCAGTGGTTCGTCGAACCGCCCATAGGACCAATCGTTGATCACCTCGATAGTCGCGTCAAGGAAAAGCCCAGCCGTCGTGACTATCCGTTGCAATTCAGATTTCGACACGGCCCCAGAGAGGCCGAGCAATTTGTCGACGATTGGCGCATATTCTGCTTGAAGACCTGAGTACACCGACGAGCCTGCTGTAATGTTCTCCGCTTCAAACGCGACAATCCCATCTGCCGGCAAATCATCCGGATCAGAAAAAATACCGGACATGAAATCTTGAATATCAGCAGTTTCCCGGCGTGTGCGTTCCAACCGATGTGTGTTAATAATGGAGGCGCTCGGCGCGTTGGTCCGAACTGCGGCAGCGTTAATCGCCGATTGGGGCGGCGTCGAACCGTTACGCTTCGCCTTAGGGCTTGCGCGTTTTTGATCAAACCCTGTTGTGACTGACGCATCCATCGGTGGC
>JANYHP010000421.1 GCA_025359005.1 Hyphomicrobiaceae bacterium
AGCTTGGCCTTGTCGGCCTTGTCCTTGGCGATTTTCTCGGTCTTGGCCTTGTCGGCCTTCGCTTTAGCAAGCGCTTTGGCCTTGACGTCGGCAATGGCTTTCGCCTTGGCCTTGGCGTCCGCGTCGGCTTTTGCTTTCGCATCCGCATCCGATTTGGCTTTGGCGGCGGCGTCCGCCTTTTTCTTCTCAGTCTCAATCACCTGCTCAAGCGCATCCTTCTCGATTTTCTCTTCGAGGGCGGCTGTTTCCAAGGTCTTTGCGGCTGGCGGCGGCGGCTCCGCCGCCTTCTCAGGCTCCGGCGGCTTGGCCTCGGGCTCGGACGGCGGTGCTGCAGCAACCGGCGGCGGGGTGGGCTTCGGCTTCGGCGTATCCTTCTTCGCCTCGTCCGGCTTGGCGACGTCTTTTTCCCGAGCATCGTCGAGCTTGGCGTCACGGCTGCCCTGGCGCAGCTTGGTCAACTCGGAGTCGGTGATGACGTCGGCAGCAACCGGGTCAGGCTCGGGGATCTTGAACTCGCGCGGCTGCGCAAACGACACCAGTGCCCAGGCGAGCAGTGCCGAATGCAGGAACAGCGATATGGCGAGCCCGAGGCGCATGAGGGATTACTTTCCCTCCTCCACCTGGGTGACGAGTGAGAGCTTGCGGAAACCGGCGTTCTTCAACTGCGACATGACCTGCGCCACGTAGCCGTACTCCACGCTTTTGTCGCCACGCACGAAAATCGCTTCCTCGGTGACGTTACCGCCGCGCGTCTTGCCGATGGCCAACAGTTTTGCCGGGAGATCGGCGATCGGCATTGGCGTGTTCTTTTCCTCGCCGAGGAAAACTTCACCTTTTTTATTCACCGACACGATCAGTGGGTCGGTCTTTGGCGCGTCGATGGGCTTGCCCTTGGCCGATGGCAGGTCGATCTGCACGCCCGAGGTCATCAAGGGAGCCGCCACCATGAAGATGATCAGCAGCACCAGCATGACGTCGACGAACGGCGTGACGTTGATCTCGCTCATCGGCGCATGGCTGCGCCGGCGGCCACGGCGTCCACTTTGTGCCGATCCTTTGAGGCTTGCACCCATGAGACTTGCTCCCTTTTGCGCCTTCAGATGCCCGTCTTGGCGGAGCCAAGCTTCGCTTGGACACGCATCCGTCGCGTGGATACGGAAAGGCCCGTGCGGCTGCTCACTGGGCAACCGAAGCGCCACGAACTAAGTACGCACGTCGATCTGGCGCGAAACGATGGCGGCGAACTCATCGGCGAAGGCTTCCAGGCGCTGCGCCAGGCGTGCCGAGTCAGCCGAAAACTTGTTGTAAGCGATAACCGCCGGGATGGCGGCGAGCAGGCCCAGCGCCGTCGCGAACAGGGCCTCGGCGATGCCCGGCGCCACGACCGCGAGGCTCGTATTCTGCGAGGCGGCAATGGCTTGGAAGCTGGTCATGATGCCCCAGACCGTGCCGAACAGGCCGACGAATGGCGCCGTCGATCCGACCGTGGCCAGAAACAATAACCGTCTATCCAGGCGCTCCATTTCGCGGCTGATGGTGACGTCCATCACCTTCTCGACGCGCAATTGGATGCCGCCCAGCGCGCGAATGTTTCCCTCGACCGAGCGTTTCCACTCGCGCATGGCGGCGACGAACAGGGCGGCCATGGAGAACGTCTTGCCGCGCGACATGCCGGTGTAGAGTTCTTCCAGCGATTGGCCGGACCAAAACATCGCCTCAAAGCGGTCAGCCTCGGAGCGGGCGCGGCGGAAGGCGAACAGCTTCTCGACGATGATCGCCCAGGACCAGACGGACGCGAGCATCAGCCCGACCATCACGAATTTGACGACGATATGGGCCTGCAGGAAAAGCTGCACGAATGAATGGCCACCGCCCGCCGGGCCGGCCACACTCTTGAGGACTTCACCGGCTGGAGCACCTTGCGCGAAGGCAGGTTCGACGGCGACGATTGCTGCAGCAATCAGTCCAAGCGTAACCGCGCCAGAAGCCAAAATCCGATTGGATTTCATTGATTGGGGCCCGTTCGAATGGGCCGTGTTCGAAAACCGGGCGTCCGAGTTCATGCTGTTCCCGTCGATCTGGGGTGCTGGCCGTTGCCGGAGCACCCGCGGACCGGTCGCGCATCGGCGCACTTGCGTGCGATGCCGGAGCCGGCCCTGCCACACCACCTTGGACCGAACCCGGTCCCCCACCGTGCTAGTTGCCGGTCCAATGTGACTAAACTGCGACCCCTGGACCGGGAAACCCGTATGATACATAAACGATTCGCGGATCGCGCGGTGCCCGCCCGCATCCCTCTCGTGGATCCACCGCCGTTCCGCCGGTGGATCTACCGCGCCCGGGCGAACAGATAACGCCC
>JANYHP010000490.1 GCA_025359005.1 Hyphomicrobiaceae bacterium
CGCCCTGGATCACGCCAAGCGCGCCATTGCATCGCGCTCCGCGCGCCATTGCCAAGCCATTTTGGCCGTGTAAACAGATCAAGTTGTATGGCGGTTCGATTCGCGGGCCGAGCCTGTACGGGCTAGTCTTGCGAGGCGTGCCGCGCACGCGACGCTGCCGAGCCGCACGAGGACTTGATGGCCGACACGACCGCCGCCCCCTCCGGAGAGACTGCCCGCGCAGGCGACGGCGATAGCCGCGACTATGTGCAGGACGGCGCGATCTTGATCGGCTGCAGCAAGTCCGGGGCTGAAGTCGCAACCGAATCCATCGAGCTCAAGCTGGCCAACCGGCATGGCCTCATCACCGGCGCCACCGGCACCGGCAAGACCGTGACCCTGCAAATTCTTGCCGAAGGATTTTCGGCCGCCGGCGTTCCTGTCTTCGCAGCCGACATCAAAGGCGACCTCTCCGGCATCGCCGTGGTCGGCGAAAAGAAGCCAATCCTGGTCAAGCGCGCCGAGGAAATCGGGCTCTCGGACTATCGCAACACGGCGTTTCCGGTGACGTTCTGGGACATCTTCGGCAAGCAGGGCCACCCCGTTCGTGCCACCGTGCAGGAGATGGGACCGCTGCTGCTCTCACGCCTGATGGACCTGACCGAACCGCAAGAAGGCGTGCTCAACATCGCGTTCCGCTGGGCCAAAGACGAGCGCAAGGCCGGCGACAAGACGATGCTGATCCTCGACCTGAAGGACCTGCGCTCGGTCTTGGAAGAGATGGGCAAGAAAGCCGCGATCTTGCGCACCCGGTACGGCAACATCGATTCGCGGACGGTGGGCGCCATCCAGCGAGGCTTGCTGCTGCTTGAAGAACAGGGCGCGGAAAACTTTTTCGGCGAACCTGCGCTCGATATCACCGACTTCATCAAACTGGCACCCGACGGCCGCGGCGTGATCAACCTGTTCGCCGCCGAAAAGCTGATGAACGCGCCACGCCTCTATGCATCGTATCTGTTGTGGATGCTCGACAGATTGTTCAACCGGCTTCCGGAAGTGGGCGATCTCGAAAAGCCGAAGCTGGTGTTCCTGTTTGACGAGGCGCATCTGCTGTTCAACGACGCCCCCAAAGCGGTCCTCGACCAGATCGAGCGTGTCACACGGCTGATCCGGTCGAAGGGCGTCGGCGTCTACTACATCACGCAGAGCCCGGGCGACGTGCCCGACCGGATTTCCGCCCAACTCGGCAATCGCGTCCAGCACGCGCTCCGTGCCTTCACCCCGCGTGAGCAGGAAGCCGTGCGTGCCGCCGCCTCGACATTCCGAAAAAATCCCGCCCTAGACACCGAAAAAGTCATCAAGGAATTGCAGGTCGGCGAGGCGCTCGTGTCGTTCCTGCACAACAACGGCGAACCCTCCGTCGTCCAGCGCACATTGATCCGCCCGCCCATGTCCCGCGTCGGCCCGCTGACCGCCGCCGAGCGGGCGGCCATCATTGCTGCGGATAAAGAGAATTCCGCCAAATACGGGCAGATGATTGACCGCGAATCCGCCTATGAGTTGCTTCAGCAGCGCAATTCGCCGGGCGGCATCGTCAAGCAAGGCATGCGCAAGTTCGGCAATCTGTTCGGGCTGAACAAGTAAACACAGCATTCGCGTAGGGCATGATCGCCGATCCACGCGGGCGGATCGGCGACTTAAACCAGACGGTGGCCCGGCATAATGCGGCGCGCAGCGACCGCCATCGACCACAAGGAGCACGCCATGGGCCTGCGTTTTCGTAAAATCTTCTCGATCATCCCGGGTGTCCGGCTGAACGTCTCGAAGTCGGGCGTGTCGACCAGCCTCGGCGGCCATGGCGCCACCGTCAACGTCGGCACCAGCGGCAAGCGGACCGTCACCGTTGGCATTCCCGGCACCGGCCTCAGCTATAACGCGCCGCTCAACGCGCTCTCGGCCCTGCTGGTCGTCGCCGCCGTGATTGTCGCCGGCATCGCCTACTTGGTCGCCCCACAGCAGGTGACGGCGCTGCTCCACTGGTGGCAGCCGAAGTGGTTTTGAGTGTTGCCAAGATACATAACGAATGCATGCCTATCCCTTCGCTTCCGGCTCTTGCAGAAAAGACGCGATCCGTAGGGCGCATTAGCCGCTCCTTTGCGGCGTAATGCGCCACTGCACGCAAAGGTCTTGCGACAGCACTTGGCGACGGTCTCGCGTGTGACGGCGGATTACGCTGCGCTAATCCGCCCTACAGGCCAAGTTTTTTGACAGCCGGAGACAAAGGGATAGCCATGTCTCGGCGCCCATGTTTAAAATGCGCACGGCAGACGTTGCAAACTTGCGGCAATTTCAGACATTCAAACTGTTTTCCAGCGATAGTGATAGCGGCCGACGTCCCGATAGCCGCGTGCGGCGTAGAGCGCGCGCGCGGCAGAGTTGGTCTCAACCACCTGTAAGGCGGCGACGGTGGCACCGTTGGTAGCGGCCCAGCTTTCGAGGCCGTCCATCACAGTCGCTGCCGCGCCCGCGCGTCGCCGGTCGGTTCGGGTCGCCACGCATTCGATGATGGCCACGCCATCGGGTGAGACAACGCAGAGGGCTGTGGCCAGGGCCTCACCGCCACGGTGCACCAGAAAGAACGCGCGTGGTGCCGGCACCCGTGCCAGCACATCCGGCACAGCCGCCAGCCGGGACGCGTCAAGTTCTGCGCCATAGATTGCCAGCCACGCGTCCGAAGGTGCCGGCGCAACCTCGACATGGGCCGGCATGGGCATCGGCTCCAGCCGTCTGGCCATCAGCCGGCATGGCTCTTCGAAGATGTAGCCGCGTGCGGCCAATCGTGCGTCGAGGTCAGACGGTTGGGCGATGGCGCTTACCTGAAAATAGCTCTTGAGCCCGCGTGCCCGGTACCGTGTCTCGACCGCGTCGAGCGCGCGGTCCACATTTCCCGGCGTGGCGCCGCCATGTTTCCCCGGCGTGTCGCCGGCATAATTTCCCGGCGTGGCGCCGGCATTATTTCCCGGCGTGGCGCCGGCATGGAAATCCAGCGGCAGCACTGAATTGGCCCGGCGGGTGCCGCCGCCCGAACACCGCCACGTCCAACCATCGATGTCGACGGTCTCCAGGGCCGGCCAGGCGCGTGCCGCGGCCCGCTCCATGGCGCGGATGGATTTCTCGTCGAACGGGCGGTCTGGCATGGGGTATCTCTGGGTTGTGGATGCGGGCGGTCATGCTGACAGGGGGTGGCGCATTGTGGAGGCCATTGACCAATCCACCATAGCGCGGGTGACGGCGCCAACAATCCGGGCCACACTGCGGTCAGACTTCTCTGCGAGGCTTACACCAATGATCGTGTTCCCCGTCGCAGGCCGCCCCGGAGCAACCGTATGATTTTCGTCGATCTGCCGTTCTATTTCGCCATTGCGGCCATTGGCTTCGGGCTCAGCCTGATGTTTTATCGGCCGCTTGCCCGCCATTACGAGTGGCCCATGGGGGCCTGGCACGAGAGCCATCCGAGCCTGCCGATCATGATCGGCTTGATTTCGTGTGTCATTGGTTCCCTTTTCGCGGCTGCGCGCTGGGTCGATGGCGGCGTCTATGCAGCGTCCGCGATCGGGCTGTTCGGACTTGGCCTCGCGATCTTGTGGACGGCATTTCTCCGCGTCGGCTCACAGATCTCGCTGCTACTGGCGCCGGCGTTCGCCGGGTTGCTGTTCGTTTCCTGGAATTTTGGCACCAGCGCCCTCCAGTACCACACTGTTCGCAGCGAAATCCGCGAGTTGCGCCAGCAGATCGAGGACCAGTTCGGCCTCAAGAAGGCAGAACCGCGCAAGAGCCAAGTCAACTGACCTCGGCTTTCCGCAGCAGTTCTCACTGTGGCCGGAGGAAGCCTCGGTTGTAGGGCGCAATAGGCCACTTCGGCCGTATTGCGCCGAGTGTCGGACACGTTGACCAGCGCTGAGACCTCGCTCGTCCCGGTGCAATACGCCAGAAGTAGGCACTTGCACCCTACAGGTCGCGACCAACCCACCGCGGAAAGCGGAGCGTAATTTCACATTGAGAATTGCTGGGCTTTCCGTCGACGGCGCGCAATGGCCGCGCGCTGGCTGGCGCTTTCTGATTGAGCCGCCGCCGCCGGTTCGCTAAAGAGACCCCGACAGCGACCCGTGGTGCTCGGCACCGTCTGGCCGCCGCTCACGATCGATCGAGGGGGCCTACCAGCGATGTCCGTCCGCCGCCTGCATCCCGAACAGCCCAAGAGCTTTGCCTTCACGCCCGAAAACGAGGCGTGGGCCGTCGGCGTGATCGCCAAGTATCCGGCCGGCAAGCAGGCGTCCGCCGTCATTCCCCTGCTGATGCGCGCGCAGGAACAACACGCCAACTGGCTGCCTGAGCCGGCCATCCGCCTGGTCGCTGATAAGCTCGGCATGGCC
The DNA here is from genome assembly GCA_025359005.1 of Hyphomicrobiaceae bacterium. Classification (GTDB taxonomy): domain Bacteria; phylum Pseudomonadota; class Alphaproteobacteria; order Rhizobiales; family Hyphomicrobiaceae; genus JABFRJ01. Next base: position 4,413 of record JANYHP010000490.1, read on the forward strand.
TATATTCGCGTCTACGAGGTGGCCACGTTTTATACCCAGTTCCAGCTGGCGCCGGTCGGCAAAAAGGCCCACGTGCAGGTGTGCGGCACCACGCCGTGCATGCTGCGCGGCGCCGAAGGGCTGAAAGATGTCTGCCGCCGCCGCATCCACGCCGATCAGTTCCACCTCTCGGCCGACGGGAATTTTTCCTGGGAAGAGGTAGAATGCGCGGGCACCTGCGCCAACGCCCCCATGGCGCAGATCTTTGCCGATACCTACGAGGACCTGACGCCGGCCCTGCTGGAAAAGGTCTTAGACGGCTATGCGGCCGGTGCGCCGCCGAAGCCCGGTTCGCAGATCGGCCGCACAGCGTCGAGCCCCGTCGGCGGTATGAGCAGCCTGACCGACCCTGCCCTTTACGACGGCTCGACCGTCGGCGCCTGGGAAAAGCGGCTGGCGGAAGCGGACGTAAAGGCGGCGGCTGCAGCGGCCGCAGCGCCGCCTGTGAAACCGGCATAGGTGTTGGGGAGGGCTTTTCGCCATGGCCGACGATCCCAAGCGACCGGACGGGATGCCCTATGTGGCCATGGCGTTTCACGCGGCGCTGGCGGCTGCCGTGTTCTTTTTTCTCAATCGCTTTTTTCTGTCGCAAACCCTTGGAATGTCGGCGCTTTGGGGTGCCATTGCAGCGCCGTTTGCCGCGTTTCTGGCCTACCAGCAAGCGCGTCGGTGAGGGGCGCGGCGTCGTGACGTGGTCGTTTATTTTACGGTTCCAGTGATAAGCCGTCTTTCAATTTTGCTATGTACCTGAACTGCAACTCAACTCGCGCATTGCACAGAAAAACACCGCCTAAGGATTGTTCTCGTCGCAGGTGCTGATAAGTTGTTAATGGGCTTTGCGGGTGTCTGGGCGTGTCCAACCGATGGGCTGCCCGGTGGCTCGACGGGTGCTGCATCGGCGCAGCAGGGTATTTCGTGAACGGCTGTTTTCGTACCTCCAGTCGGGAGGGTGTTGAGTGAGAGTTGTCATGCTGAAGTTTGGTATCGCAAGCCGGTTCAACGGACACGCCGCCGCCGCTGGGTGCTTGCTCGGGGCGCTCGCATTCGGTGCCGGGACAGCGTCCGCGCAAAGCGACCGGTTCGTGGGTACCTATGGCGGCGTTCATGGCGGCTATGGCTTCTCGGCCAAGACAGATGAGATCGGCGTCCGCAACTATACGACCGGCGCTTTTGTCGACAACTATGGCCCGCTGCGGCCGGCGGGTGCCTTCGGCGGCGTCCAGCTCGGTTCTAATTTTAACGTCGGGAACGGTCTGATCCTCGGCCTCGAGGGCGACCTGTCTGCTGGCAAGATCTCCAATTCGCACGCCGAAACGAAGTCCGGCCTCACCGTCGCCAGCAAGGGCGAGATTACGACGATGGCGACGTTGCGCGCCAAGGCTGGCGTAATGCTGGCGCCGTCGACGCTGGTCTACGCCACCGGCGGCCTTGCCGTCGCCCGCTATGACTATCAGATCGCCTACTCCGGCATTCTGAACGGCACCCTGTCCAAGAACGACACTGCACTGGGTTGGACGGCCGGCGCCGGCTTCGAAGTGGCCATCGATCGCAGCTGGTCGATCAAGACCGAAGCGCTTTACTTCAACTTCCAGAAGGCCCGCACCATCAACGACGGCACCATTTCCACGATCGAGCACCTCCAGCAGGGCCAGGTACGCGTCGGGTTGAACTATAAGTTTTGAGGCCGGCGCGGATGCGGCCCGGTGACGTGCAACGGGCAGTTCTTGGTGGTCAGTTGCCTGCGCCTTGCAGCGACATGCGCGGGGGCGTCCGCAGGTCGTGCCAAAGCAATGCCGGATGCGTGACTGGCGCCGTCATTCTCGGCAGTTTTTTCTTTGTCGGATAAAAAGGCAGGTCAACGCTTGGTGCGGGGATCGTGCCGTTTTGACATCGAGATGGCGTGTCACCAGCAGGGCCAGGGACGGTCATCGACGTATCGTCGCGCGCCGCGCCGACCGTGATGCACGGGCGAGCGGTGCTCCGCTGCAGCGCCTGGTCGCGACTATCCCCTGCGGCCCCACAGCCTGCTTGAGCCCACCGTCAAATATGCTACTCAGGGCGCGAATTCCGGCTGCCCGAAAGATCGATCATGGCCCTCTCAGACCGCGACCGCATTTTCCGCAATATCTACGGCGTCCACGATGTGGGTCTCGCTGGTGCCAGGAAGCGCGGCACCTGGGATGGCACGGGCGCGTTCATCAAACGCGGGCATGACTGGATCATCAACGAAGTGAAGGGCTCGGGGCTGCGCGGGCGCGGCGGCGCGGGCTTTCCGACGGGGCTCAAGTGGAGCTTCATGCCAAAAGCCGATCCGCGGCCGTCCTATCTGGTCATCAACGCGGACGAGAGCGAGCCGGGGTCGTGCAAGGACCGCGAGATCATGCGGCACGATGCGCACCTCCTGGTCGAGGGGGCGCTGCTGGCATCGTTCGCGATGCGCGCGCATACCGCTTTCATCTACGTGCGTGGCGAGTTCATCCGCGAGCGCGAGGCGCTGCAGCGGGCCGTCGACGAAGCCTATGCGGCCAAGCTGATCGGCCGCGACAATATTCACGGCTGGGACTTTGACCTCGTCGTTCATCATGGCGCCGGCGCCTACATCTGCGGCGAGGAGACCGCGATGCTGGAGAGCCTCGAAGGCAAAAAGGGCCAGCCGCGCATGAAGCCGCCGTTCCCGGCCAACGTCGGGCTCTATGGTGCGCCGACGACGGTCAACAACGTCGAAAGCATCGCGGTGACGGGCGAGATCCTGCGGCGCGGTTCGGCATGGTTCTCGGCGCTGGGCAAGCCGAACAACACCGGCACCAAGCTGTTCCAGATTTCCGGGCACGTCGAACAGCCCTGCGTCGTCGAAGAGGAAATGGGCATTCCGCTTAAGGAACTGCTGGAGCGGCACTGTGGCGGCGTGCGTGGTGGTTGGGCGAACCTGCTGGCAGTTATTCCCGGCGGCTCGTCGAT
>JANYHP010000496.1 GCA_025359005.1 Hyphomicrobiaceae bacterium
GATTGGCCAATTTGCTTTCTGAGCATTTCAAGGCCGTCGATGCGCTGCGACGCCGCGTCATACATGGTTTGGCCGACGCTCTTGGCGCCGGCCGTCGCCTGCCGCTGCCGCTCGATTTCGGCGGTGTAGGCGCCTCCAGAAGTCGAATTGTAGAGCGTATCTCTGTTATAAAACTGTGACGCGCCAGGCGTGTTGCCTTTCAACGCCGATTGCACCGCGTTGAAATCGGCGGGCAGGGCGCCGCGAATTTCCGGATTATTGAGAAGGGCCGCGATATCCCCCATGTTCGTCAGCTTGTTGAACGAATTGTGGGTGTCCTGCAGCTGCTTGTACTGCTGCTGCATCTGCTGCAGTTGCTGGATCATCTGTGCAATCCCGGCGACATCGATGACAGGAATGCCCTGCGCCTCGGCGAGCGTGGCGTTGAGGAAAAGGCCCACGGCCAAGCCTAGTCCAAACGAGTGCTTTCGCATCGGGATCCCAATCCATCTGTTGTTCAAGGACAGCGGCGCCCCGGCCGCCCGTCAACGTCGTCACGCCAGAGAATGCAACGGACGCAACAAGGCCGGCGCCTCGCGAGCAGGCGCTCTTGGAAAACAGATAATGCAAAACAGAACGTCGAGTGCTCAAGCCGCGCGCATCTGCTGATGCAGCAAATGCAGCCACTGCGCGGGATCATCGCCGACCTTGGCACGCAACTCGTCGAGCAGCCGCACCGACGCCGCCCGGCCCGATAAGATATCCAGTTCCTCAGTGAACCCCGACAGATTGAGTTCGACGACGACGCTGGCATGGTCCTGCTTGATCAGAAAACGTCGGCTGGCTGGTGTCAGGACGCTGCTGACCAAAGAAAATTCGCGCGGGCCAAGCTTCATGCCTTGCCGGTAGTCGACCGGATCGGCCCGCCCATTCGGCATATAAATCTGCGTGGCACACTGCTCGATGATGGTGTGGGAAATCGCGCTGCGGAGCGCGTCGCGGGGTGATTGAGTCGCAAAAATGATCGCGCCATTCTTCTTGCGGATTGTCTTCAGGTGATCCTGGACGAAGGCGCGAAAACCATCGTCCTCGAGCGCCTTCCAAAACTCATCGATCGCGATCAAGACCCGTTGACCGTCCAACAATGCCTCGACCCGGTGAAACAGGTAGTCCATCAGCGGGCCACGTATTTCTGGGATATCCAAAACCTCTGTCATATCGAAACCAAGAACTTGAGCGTCGAGGCTGATGTAGTCGGCGTCGCCGTCAAAAACCCACCCATTGGGCTCGCCGCGCACCCAACGGCGGAGCCGCGCGGCGAGGCCACCCGCATCCGTCGTATCGAGGTACATGAGTAAGCCGGAGAGCGAGCGTTCACCGCGCGGCACTTGTGCCAGAGCCTTCAGCGCGATCGGGACTGAGGCGCGCTCTTGTGGCGACAGCGCGCCGCCCGCCAAACTTTCGACCCAGCGGCAAAACCATCCCAGGGATTTGTCATTGATCTCCAGCGCCTTCAGGGGCGCACAGCCGGTTGCCGTGCCAACGGCTAAAGAAAAGTAAGTGCCGCCAACGGCCCGGACAAACAATTCGCACCCTCGATCCTTGTCCATCACCACGATGCGCGGCGCGTGCTTGAGCGACTGGGCCAGCAGGAAATTCAGGACGACGGTCTTGCCGGAGCCTGATGGGCCACAGATGAACGTATTGCCGAGTTCGCCCACATGCCATGAGAAATAAAATGGCGCGCCGGAACTCGTCCGCAACAGGGCGACCGCCGGGCCCCAGTGGTTGCCGTCACGACGCCCCTTCGGATAGCCGTGAAACGCCGACAACGACGAAAAGTTGCGGCTTGTGATATAGCCGCGACGGCATCGGTACTTGGCATTTCCAGGCAATTGCGCCCACCATGCGGCCTCCAGCCCCATGTCTTCGCGGGTCACAACCGCCCCGCCATGCATCAGCGCGTTGCGAGCGGCGGCCATGTGGTCACCCAACTGCTTGCCGCTGTCGGCAAAGATGGTGACCGATGCCTGGTGCTCGCCGAATGTGAACTTGTTGTCTTGCAGTTCGCCCAAGGCATGAGCCAGGAGAGGCACCTGTTTGCGCGCGCCATCGTTGGCTGACGCGAGCTGGTTACTCCGGCGTTTCAGGATTTCCCGGGCGGTGGATTTGCCGACAAACCGCCAGGACTGCACGGCCGTCATTTCAAACGGCACCGTCAGCAACTCATCCATCATCGTCGGGCTGCAGGCGCTCGGATACTCCTTGAGACCATAGACGCCTGCGTATCGCGTTCTTTCGGGATGCCGGATTTCAACTGTGTCGCCACCAAACACCAAACGATCCTGATAGACCGCCGACCAGACAGGGCCCATTGTCAGCGGCACGTGCTCCATTCGACCGCCCAACAACCAATGCAGCACGGCAGCAATCTCAGAACACACCACACCGTCGGGCTCGACCAACCCGAGAACGCGCCCGCCTACACGAGATAAGCCCGACGCGACACCAAGCACGGTCTCTTTGTGCTTGATCAGCAGCTCTTCACCAGCAGCGGACGCGAGAGCCGTTCCGCCTGTCACGCCACCGATGATCGATGCCAGCCAATGGGAAGCAGGACCCGATTCCGGCGAACGCAGCACCGCCAGAAACAATCGATTGCGATAGAGTTCTGTCAGGTTGAGGCGTCCGCGGTAGCGATCGTCCAAACGTTGCGCAAATGGGCTCGTGAACGCGCCTTGCGGATATTCAGAAACGCGCCGACGGATGGTCAGGCCCCACAGCATGACAGCGTCATCGGCCAGGTTCAACCACAGCGCATTCAAGTCCCGATCGTGCGCATTGATATCATCCATATCGACGGCTTCGAAGGGGAGGCCTTCGAGTTCGATGATGGAGAGGAGTTCGCCGCCGGCCAGGGCGACGGTTTCGCTATCGACGTGCCTGATGTACGGGATGTGCCGGGAGCCCAGCACATCTCGTTTCGCCATTGCTTCGCGGTCAGACATGATCGAGATCCGATGCTGTATAGCTGACGCCATGACGCAAAGGGGATACAGAGGACCCACCCCAATGGGCTTTGTTGCGTTGCAGGCCACCCGTCTCAAGCCAGCCCTGCAGGACCCGGAACCGGTTGTGGTCCTGCCAAAGTAAAAATCGAAAGGCGTAGTGGATGATCGCACCGGCTGCGAGCACCTTCCATGACGAGGTCACCACATAACAAATCATGGTGAGCCCCACGTTCAGGCCAAACGCCTCCATCGTCACACCCATGTACAAAACCGGCCGAGTGCAGGCGAGAAAGCAGACGCTGTGGCTTTCCCGGGCCTCTTGATCCATCAGATCCCCGTCAGGGCTGCGGCGATCTCATTGGCACCGAAGATAACGCCGATGCCGATGACCACGAGCAAGGCGCGCTTTGGGTCCATTTGACCGAATACCCACATCAATCCCACCGCCACGATACCAAGAACGCAGATGGCCTTTCCGAGCGGACCAATGACAGTCTGCGTGATACTGGTGAGCACCGAAGTTATTTTGTCGAAACCGCCAGCGGCAAGCGCCACGTCCGGCAGTAGGATTGTGAGTGCGAAGATCGCTGCCACGGTGAGGCCTGGCTGCCTGATGTCTCTGGACATAATGTGCTCCGTTATTTGCTGAAGATGACAACGCCACTCGACTTTGCGCGCGCGAACACGTCCCACTTCGGAGGCTCGGCTACCGGCCTACTTGGTGCCTCTCGTGGCGTCTGCTGTAACGCCTCCATCTCGTCGTTTTTTGTGCTGAGCAACGTGCCGGCGGACCTTGAGATGGACACTGTCTTCAAAGCAGCAGGCGGCAGCCTGCCCTTCAGGGACATCTTCGCAACCACGTCCGCCTTAGATCGCTCGGCGGTCACGGCACTCTCATAGGCGGCACCGCTGGCGAAGCGGTCATCCGGGCGCCACCAATCACGGATGGCCACGCGATCCCACAAAGGCTGATCAACCCCCCGTTTGTCAGCCTCCGCATGCGCCGCCTTGATCAGGGTCTGTGCCGCAGCCAGGGATAGGCAAGGATCAAAGCCGTCGGCGATGCTGACCCCCGCCTTTTGTAACCGGCCCGCCGTCAGCCCCATCAGTCCAATGCCTGGGTCCCGCCCCTGATCCGCAGCGCCAACCGCCATGGCGACGCCCTCGCCCGACGAGGTCGCAAGTGCAATTAAAGACCCGTCCCGTATTGCGAGTGGGCTCACCCCGCTTTCGACCATTGCAATGGCCGCCAACAGATTAAGCGCCACCGCTGGCGCGCAAGCCGTTGCCAGCGCCTCAAAGATCGGCATGATGTGAATTCCTTAGAAGTTTTCCCGGCGGACGGCGCCCGAAGCGTCTGTCCACTGTATCCAGCGGTCAGCGGCCTTCTTGCCCTGACTGACAACAACCCCACCGACGCCAATTGTCCCCGTGTCGCAGGAGAACGACCCGCGACCGCGCAATATACCCAGCATCTTTTGAATTGGCGCACGACACTCTGTTACAGTCGCCCACCCAGCCGGATTTGATAAGCAGAGCAACAACGTGCATCCAAACCCATCCGCTCGCGCCGTAACCGCCACTGAAGAGAGCGTGCCAGCAACAAACAGCCACTTACCGGGGAACCGCATGAAGACCTCAAAGCCGAAGAGCAGCAAGTCGCGCTCGCCACTTACCAATAGGTTGTTACGTGATTCCAAGATAGCACCGCCGAAAGTTATGCACAGTCTCGATGCAGCCGACTTTCGCGCGATCTGTTATCGCGCGCTCGAGGTCATCAACGACCCAGCTGCCGGACATTCGACATCTGCGAAAAATAGCCTCTATGGCTACCTCAGCCGCGTCGCACTGATGCAGCTCGACGGCGATCCGACAACGAAAACGGAAATTGCGTTGCGTTCGGAAGCGCATCCCAACAATGTGAAGGCCGCTATGACCCGGCTCGAAAAGCTCGGGTTGGTGACTGTAACGATTGTGGGTTCGGAGACCGGCACCACGCGCGCGACGTACACGATCTCGCAGAAACTCATCAAATCGGCACGCACGCTGAAAAAGTAATCGGCCCGCAACGAGCGCCGCCTTGGTGGGTTGATGCTCCCAAAATGTCCACAACCAATCTTGCGCACGCGACGTGCCTACCGTGTAACAAAATCAATGGGCCGCCGCAGGTCATCGAACGAGTGGTCGACATCGACACTTTGCAATTCAATTAGCCCAGCTCGCACTCCAGCGAAGTATAGATTATGATGCGGCTGGACAGGTTAGGTGAGCACACAGAAAAGTGGATCCCTAGGCCATTACAGCTCCGCGCTGCCACGCTGATGACATGCCTGCCTTGAGCTCAGCACTATACTTCTTGTTGGTAAGTGACAACCAAGGGCGGTTTGGTGTGCATGCCGGCTTGACGTTGTCTCCGGAAGTCCACCACAACGGGCGCATGGGCAAACACCGGACAGTCTCACCAGATTTTGTATCGCGCCAAGAGGCGGCGACCCGACTGATGTTGAGCCTTAGACAAGTTGATCGCTTGATGACCAGAGGCACGTTGCCTCGGACCAAAGTCAGTGCCAATCGGACCGGCATCTTACGGATTGCCTTTGATGGCTATCTCGCGAGCCTGGGCCTTGCCGCAATGCAAAAAACCCAATGCGAGAGTGCGCCGTCAACCGAAGAGACCGGCGCGCATGAACTTCAAGAGTATTCTGCAAGTGGCTATGCCAGCTATCAATTCGAAACCACAGATGATTGCAGAACGTTTGCATTGAAGGCCGATCGCATAGGCCTTCGAGGCTCAATCTCACTCAATGACGATGCCGGCCACGTTATCCTCAAGTGGCATCGTGATCTTGGATTTGAAGTAAAATATCTAGAGTCGATCCTGACGCGCTGGTCATTTCCGTTCGTCAGAAAAGCCGAAGATTGAAAATCGCGATGGCGCAAAGGTGCTTACACGGGTTGGTCTTCCTCGCTGAACTGAACGGGTGCGGTTCACTGTAGTAGAGCACTCGGGTGTTAGCCGGCGCGCAATTGTGCCCTTCCGTATTGCCTCAGAAAGGAACGTTATCCGGGCGCCTGGTCGGTCGCGACGGCAGCGGTTCAGCGATGATCTGCGTCAGCATGTCGAGCAGCTTCGGGATGGCCGCGATCTCGTTGGAATTGACGGCGTCATATCGTGCTGGGGCATCAAGCCCTGATAGCGTTGCGTAAGATCTTCCTGCGCATCACGATCCAGAACACCGAACGCCGCTGACAATCTGTCGCGCCGATGTTCCAACGGCACGCCGTCGAGCGCCCACAGCGCATTCTGACGCCCCTCGGCCAGGGCAGCGAAGCTCTCGCCGCCGAGTACGACGTGGGCATGGGCGAAACTGGAGAAGGTCAGCCGGACGTGATGCAGCCGATGATCGTAAATGAAGTTGGCAACCATGATGGCCAAGACGTTCGTGTCGGTGAAATCGGACAAACCGAGACGGCCGAGCGGGCGCTCATGTCGGAACAACACATCCTGCTCGCGCCCGGCTAGTACCCGGAATCACAAGTCCCTAAGACGGCGGCCTTTGACGCGGCGCTGGTGGGCTTTCGATTTGGTCCACGCGAACGGCTCGGCGTCTTCGATGTAGGTTTCGACGAAGGCATTGATGTGCTCCTTGACCTGTTCGACCGAGGTGAAGGACGCGTCCTTCAGCGACTTGCCCTGCAGAATTGAAAACCAGCCCTCAACCTGATTGAGCCACTTGGCTCGTGTCGGCGTGTAGTGGACCGTGCCACGCGGATGGCGCTTCAGCCAGTCGTCTTTCTTCTTGTGCGTGTTCAAATTGTCGAGGATGCCTTCGAGGCGGCGGCCCGGATAGGCCGCGACGATCTCATCCATGAAGTCGAGGAACTCCTTGCGGCGGCGCCTCTTGTGTGCGGCCTTGACCTTGCCGGTGGCGACTTCGAAAGCCGCGAACAACGTCGTTGTGCCATGCCGTTTGTAATCGTGGCTCTGCCCGGTCAGTGCGCGTCCATTCGATAATTTCAAATAGCCTTGCGCGCGTTCGAGCGCCTGGATCGACGGCTTTTCATCAATGCACAGAACAACCGCGTTCTTGGGTGGCGCCATATAAAGCCCAACGACATCAGCGGCTTTTGACGCGAAGTCCGGATCGTTGCTCTCGCACCAGCTCTTGCGCCCGACCAGATCGATCTTTTGCTTGCGCAGCGATCGCCACACGTATTGCACGTCGACGTTGCCCAAGGCGTCGGCGATCAGCGGTCCGCTCCACCGCGCAAAACCCTTGGGTGCCGGTTGGTCGAGAACCTTTCGCGAGAACCTTTCGAATGGCCGCGTCAGTCTTCTCGCCGTAGATGGCGGGCGGTCCGCCACGGTCGCGATCTTCCAGCCCTTCCTGACCCTCATGTGCGTAACGAATGCGCCACAGGCTCACTGTGGTCGGCGTCGTGTCGAGGTCGCGGCCGATCTCACGTGTCGCATGTCCTGCAGCCGCCGCCAATACGATCCGCGCCCGCAGAACATCACGCTGCTCCGTCGTGGGTGCCCCTACCCGGGCTTCGAGGATCGCACGATCACCGCGCCGCAATCGAACTTTCTGTGCCGCCGAAATCATGCCATGTTCAATCACAGCACGTCGCATCGCGATAGTGCAGCCGTGACTCAGTCAAGTGCGATAGCAGGTACTAGAGCCCGCCTCGTCCGCTTACGCCGTTCCAGCGTGCGGCGAATTCCGCGACTGAGCTCGGGACCACGCCGCCGCATCTCGGCCAACATGGCGATGGCGCGCAAGCCGGGCGCCGCCTTCAGGATCGGTATGATCTCGGCCTCCCAAACCTCAGCCATTGGATCGGGCCGGCGCCGGCCGCGCGGCGTGGTGATGATACAGCAGTCGGAGACACTTGTCGTCTCGGACTTGGTCTGCCAAGGTTGCTGAGCACATTAGGGTGTCCTGGAAGTGGTTGTCCGCATGAGTTTTGCGCAGAAAAGTGAACAGGATTTGCGCTGTCGGGCGCCAGCGCAGTTGCTCAATCACGACTTGGTCCGGCTGTGTTTGGCAGCTATGTCGGACCCGTCGGTTATTGGTGATGCCCCGACGGAGATCCAGCACTTGGTCGTATTGGCGCTGTGCAGCAACACCCTCGCAATG
>JANYHP010000546.1 GCA_025359005.1 Hyphomicrobiaceae bacterium
GCATCATCGAGAGCCGCCGCGACTTCGATGGCCGCCCGCGTCTTGTCGTCGACGCGCCGCACCGAAACGCCCATCAATTCGAACGCGCCTTGCGTCGCCCGGCCCATCGGGACCTGCCACGGATTGAACTCCGCCCACTCCCCCCTCATCGTAACGAGTGTGACAAATGGAAACCGGCAACTCGCCAGCAAGCTGAGCATATTAATGCAATTGCCGACCCCCGACGATTGCATCAGCACAACCGCCCGCTCGCCGCCAAGCCAGGCGCCAGCCGCCGCCGCAATCCCTTCCTCCTCCGTTGTCAGCGGATAGGCTTTCATCTGCGGGTCCGCATCGGCCCATCGGATCAGATCCGTGTGCCCAGCGTCTGGCACGTACGGTATCTGTCGCACATCCGCGGCCTTCAGGGCCTGGAAGATTTCGCCGTGCCAATCGGCCTCGTCCGACTTAATTTGGGATGCCGCCATGTTCAACGCGCCTCATCTGCCGCAGGAGTTCCACTCGCGCAAAAGATGTCATGCCGTGCGCAGGCAAACAACCCTGCTCACGACGCGGCCGACAACGCGGCCGACAACGCGGCAATGACAGCGTGCGCCTTGTTGTCGAGATGCCGCCGCAACAGGCGCCCCACCTCGCGCGATTTTCGCGCGCGGAGTGCTGCCATGATGCCGTCATGGTCCGCCACGGCTTGGTCCCACGCATCGGGCGGCTGCTGCGCCACGAACCGCACCGCGTGGATGCGCACCATCAGGCCCTGATACGTCTGCTGCAGCGCGACGTTTCCCGCGATCTCGAAGATGAGTTCGTGGAACGCGCGGTTGGCCTTGGAATAGTTGAGCCACTTCGCATTGTTCCGGCTGGCGCAGATCTGGTCGTGCAGCGCGTCCAGGCGCAAGAGGTGCTTGTCGGTCAGCCGAGCAGTGGCCAGCTCTCCCGCCAGGCCTTCCAACGCGCCCATAATCGGAAAGAGTTCCGCGATCTCGCTCCCTGTGATCGTCGCCACCCGCGCGCCCCGGTTCGGCGTCAGCGTCAGAAGCCCCTCGCTGGCGACGATCTTGATCGCCTCTCGGAGCGGCGTCCGCGACACACCGAACGTCTCGCAGAGCGCCGCTTCATCGACCTTTGCGCCCGGCAGCAACCCACCGCTGATCACCAGATCGCGCAACCGCTCCGCCAGCTCTTCCGCCAGACTGCGTCGCGTAATGGGACTTGCGTGCATCATGAGCGAACTCACTATCCGCTACGCAGGCTTGGCCGGCGCCGTCGCCGCCAGATGCGCCATGGCCGCTGCGACCCCGCCGGCCTCATGCGGCACGCCCGCCAACTGGAACCCCATCTCGCACCCCGATAACGCACCAAGCAGAGTCAGGTCGTTGATGTCGCCGAGATGGCCGATGCGGAACGCGCGACCTGCCAACTTGGAAAGCCCTGTTCCAAGCGACATATCGAAATTCTCCAGCACGAGCCGGCGATAACGATCCGCGTCGTGACCGGCTGGCAAAACCACCGTCGTCAAGACGGGCGAAAAATGCGCTGGCTCCGTGCAGAGATTTTCAAGGCCCCACGCGGCCACACACGCCCGCGTTGCTGCGGCATGCCGCTGATGGCGGGCAAAGACGGCGTCGAGCCCTTCTTCGGCGAGCATGTCAATCGCCTCCGCCAGTCCATAGAGCAGCGTCGTCGCCGGCGTGTAGTGGAAATAACCGTTGCGGTTGTGCGGTAACATCTCTTCCCACGACCAGAACAGCTTCGGCATCTTGGACGTTTTCGCCGCGGCCAGCGCCTTGTCCGACAGCGCGTTGAACGACAACCCCGGCGGCAACATCAAGCCCTTCTGCGACCCCGCGATGCCAACATCGACGCCCCACGCGTCGTGCTTGTAGTCGGCTGAACCGAGACCCGAGATGGTGTCGACAATCAACAACGCCGGATGCTGCGCGGCGTCGATAGCGCGGCGCACGTCTTCGATGCGCGACGTGGCCCCAGTCGAGGTTTCGTTGTGCACGACGCACACCGCCTTGATGGTGCGCGCGGTGTCGGCCCGGAGCCGCGCCTCGACGGCGTTGGCATCCACGCCATGCCGCCAGTCCGACGCGATGATCTCGGCGTGGAAGCCGAGCTTGGTCGCCAGCGCCTTCCACAACGCCGCGAAGTGCCCGCTTTCATACATCAGCACGTGATCGCCGGGGGACAGCGTGTTGACCAGCGCCGCCTCCCACGCGCCCGTGCCGGAAGCCGGATAGATCACCACCGGCGACTTGGTCTGAAAGATCGTCTTGATGCCCTCCAGCACCCGATGACCAAGCTTCTGGAACTCCGGTCCGCGATGATCGATCACCGGCATGGCGATGGCCTGCATGATCCGATCCGGCACCGGCGAGGGGCCAGGGATCTGCAGGAAATGCCGCCCGGCCTTGCGCATCTGGTTGCGGGCGCCCGTCTGTGCCGCCATCTGTGCCATGTGCGTCGTCTCCAAAACCGAAGCCGGCCGGCAGACATTTGCGGCAGCTCACTTTCTGAATTATGAATTCAGAATCTCTCCCCGTCAATCGGCACGGATTGAACACATCATGACACTTGCAACGCCGGCAAAATCAGTCGCGACCCACGCCCCCGCGTTCGAGCGCCGGTTGCGCGGCGAACTCGGCTCCGACGCCGACATTCTGACCGATCTTGCGGCACGTGGCCGCTACGCCACCGATGCGTCGTCCTATCAGGTCATGCCGCAAGCCGTTGTCGTGCCGAGGTCCATGGACGCTGCCCTCCGCGCGCTCGATGTCGCCCGCGCCGAGAAAATTCCCGTCACCGCCCGCGGCGGCGGCACGTCGCAATGCGGCCAGACCGTCAACACGGGCTTGATTGTCGATACCTCCAAGCATCTCGATCGCATCCTCGATCTCGACGTGAAAGGCGCCCGTTGCACGGTGGAGCCCGGCATCGTGCTCGACACGCTCAATCGCGCGCTGAAGCCGCATGGCGTGTGGTTTCCCGTCGACGTCTCCACCGCCTCCCGCGCCACCATCGGCGGCATGGCCGGCAACAACTCCTGCGGCGGTCGCTCGCTCCGCTATGGCACCATGCGCGACAACGTGTCGGCCATCGAGGCAACTTTAGCCGACGGCAGGGACGCGCGCTTTGCCCCGGTTGCAGCCGACCTCTCAGACCTGCAACCCGATGCACACAATCGCGCGCTGTTGCGCGATCTGTTCGCGCTTGGCGCGCGTGAGGCCGCGGAAATCCGCGCGCGTTTCCCAGCCATCCAGCGCCGCGTCGGCGGCTACAATCTCGATGCACTCATCCCCGACCGCAACGCATTGAACGCATCGCATATCCTCGTCGGCTCGGAAGGCACGCTGGCCTTCTCCCGCGCCATCGAACTGAAACTCTGGCCGTTGATCACTACGAAGTCTCTGGGCGTCTGCCACTTCGGATCATTTCATGCGGCGATGGATGCAGCCCAGCACATCGTCAAACTCAAGCCCATCGCCGTCGAACTCGTCGACCGCACCATGCTCGACCTCGCGCGCAATATCCCGTTGTTTCGCGCGACCATCGATGCGTTTGTGAAGGGGGCGCCGGAAGCGCTGCTGCTCGTCGAATTCGCGGAGGACGACGCCGAGAACCGCCGCCGCGTGAAGCAACTTGGCGACCTGATGGGCGATCTCGGCTTTGGCTGGGACAGAGATCCCGCGCACAACGGTGGCGTAGTCGAAGTCCACGATGCAGCGCTACAGGCAGCCATCACCAACGTCCGCACGTCGGGTCTCAACATCATGATGTCCATGAAGGACGCGCGCAAGCCGGTGTCGTTCGTGGAAGATTGCGCCGTTCCATTGCCTCATCTCGCCGAATACACCGCACGACTGACAGAGGTCTTCGAACGCCACGGCACCCGCGGCACGTGGTACGCGCATGCCTCCGAGGGCTGCCTGCATGTGCGCCCCGTTCTCAACCTCAAACTCGATGTCGACCGCCGCGCCATGCGCGCCATCGCCGAGGAAGCCTTCGCCCTCGTCCGCGCCTACAAGGGCTCGCACTCGGGCGAACATGGCGACGGCCTCGTGCGTTCGGAATTCCACGAAGCCATGTTCGGCGCGCGACTGACCCGTGCGTTCGAAGACGTAAAAGATCGCTTCGACCCGCAGGGATTATTCAATCCCGGCCGCATCGTCCGGGCGCCAAGGTTCGACATGCCCGAGCTGCTGCGCTTCGGCCCGCACTACAAGCCGGCTCAGATCAAGCCCGTATTTGATTGGTCGGACTATCCCGGCCCTGCCGGCGGCCTGCAAGCGGCCATCGAGATGTGCAACAATAACGGCGCCTGTCGCGCGCTCGACGGCGGCAGCATGTGCCCAAGCTACCGCGCCACCCGCGACGAAACCCACGTCACCCGCGGACGGGCCAACACACTGCGGCTCGCGCTCTCCGGCCAACTCGGCGACGCGTCGCTCTCGAGCGATGCCGTGCACGACGCGCTCGCCTTGTGCGTCTCCTGCAAGGCCTGCAAGCGCGAATGCCCCACCGGCGTCGACATGGCGAAACTCAAAATCGAAGCCCTTGCCGCACGCGCGGCCGAGAGCGGTCTCACCCTGCGCGACCGTTTGATCGCCTACCTGCCGCGCTATGCGCCTTACGCCGCAGCCCTTGCCCCACTGCTCAACCTGCGCAATCGCGTGCCTGTTCTCGCACGCCTCGGCGACAAGATGCTCGGCCTCAGCGCTGAACGCACGCTGCCCGCCTGGCGCCGTGATACGTTCGCGCCACCGTCCACGCACGACAGTGTAACCAGCACGCGCGAAATCGTCCTCTTCGCCGATACCTTCAACCGCACCTTCGAACGCGAAAGGCTCGATGCGGCGATCACCGTGCTCGAAGCCGCGGGCTGTCGCGTCATCCACGCGACACCAACCGACAACGCGCATCGCCCGTTGTGCTGCGGCCGCACGTTCCTCGCCGTCGGCGCCGTCGAACAGGCACGCGCCGAAGCACACCGCGCCATCGCCGCGCTCGCCCCCTACGCCGCCCGCGGCATTCCCATCGTCGGGCTCGAACCGAGCTGTGTCATGACTTTTCGCGACGAAATCCCGAAGCTCGTGCTGCACGCGGACAGCAGCGCGCTGGCCGGTAGCGTCGTCCTGCTCGAGGAATTTCTCGCCACCGATGCTCCAGCCCGAGAAACGCTGCGCGCGAAACTGAGGCCACTTGGCCGACGCGCCTATCTGCACGGGCACTGCCATCAGAAAGCCTTCGGCGTCATGGGCGCGGTTGAAACAACATTGAAGCTGATCCCAGACCTCGACGTGCAAACAATTCAGTCGAGCTGCTGTGGCATGGCCGGCGCCTTCGGTTATCAGAGCGAAACCGTCGACGCATCCCGCGCCATGGCCGAGCTTTCGCTGCTGCCCGCCATCCGCAAGGCGGACGCCGACGACCTCATCGTCGCCGACGGGACCTCATGCCGCCACCAGATCGCCGACGGCACCGGCCGCGCAGCACTGCACGTGGCAGAAGTACTGGCGATGGCGTTGCGGTGAATGCGCCGCATCAGACCGAGCGCGTCAGACCACCGTCGACCCGGATGTTCTGCCCCGTGATGTAGCCGGCCCCATCAGATGCCAGAAACGCCACCGTGGCTGCGATTTCCCCACTCCGGCCATAGCGCCCCATCGGCACGCTGAGCCGGCGCTCCTCCGTCTCCGGCAAGCTGTCGATCCAGCCCGGCAGCACGTTGTTGACGCGCACCGTGTCAGCCGCGAGCGTATCGGCCAGGATCTTCGTGTACGCCGCAAGCCCCGCCCGGAAAACGGCCGACGTCGGAAACATCGCGCTCGGTTCGAACGCCCAGGCTGTGGAAATGTTGACGATGGCGCCGCGCTTTTGCGCTTTCATGATGGGGGCAACCAGCCGCGTCGGCCGGATGACATTCATGAGGTAGACATCCATTCCGGTGTGCCATTGCTCGTCGGTGATATCGAGGATGGGCGCCCGCGGCCCATGCCCTGCGCTGTTGACGAGCACATCGATGCGGCCCCAGCGCGTCATGGCACCATCCACGAGACGTTTGAGATCGTCGGTCGATTGGTTCGACCCCGTCACGCCGAAGCCTCCGAGGCTCTCGGCCAAGGCCTGACCCTTGCCCGACGACGACAGCACGGCGATCTTGTAGCCGTCCGCCGCGAGCCGCTGCGCGGTTGCCGCGCCCATGCCACTGCCGCCGGCGGTTATGACTGCAACGTTCTCGGTCATCTTTGAAACCTCTGTGTGAGGCCAACGCGGCCGCGGTCTAAACAATGTAGCGTGCATTGCAGATGACACATGTGCAATCGAAAATCCCCAAGTCGAAAATCCCCGAGTCGAAAATCCCCAAGTCCGGCGCGAGACCCTTACGTCAGCAGATGGCCACCGTCGTACATGCAGGCGATGCGGCCGAGCGCGGCCTTGAGGCGATCGGTGGCGACGAGGTCGGCGAGGCGCGCCGGGGTTGGCATAGTCGTGCCCGGCCATTCCGCCGTGCCGATCAGTGCGGTTGCGACCTCGATCGAAAGCGCCTTCTTGTCCGTCGCGAGCCCAGCCTCGATCAGCGCGACCACCTGCGCGTCCGATAGCGTCGGCAGCAGCGCCATCAGGCCTTTGGCGAGCACCTCGCCGAGCGCGCGATCGGGATGATCGGACTTATCGAGCACGCGGCCAGCGTCCCACAAATGACCGACCTCGTGCCACAGCATCAGCTTGGCCGGAAACTTTGCCCGCAAGCCCGCATGTTCGTCCGCCAGATAGAAGCGATTGAGATTGTCAAAGAACACGAACGAATACTTCGCCGCCGTCAGCAGCGGCTCCCACTTGGCCCAATCGCCCTCGGCCACATTCGGATTGACCGCCTCCACCAGGATCACCCGCGGCCGATGCCGCGCAAAATCGATGCCGCCGAGCACATCCGCTTCCGCGCCTTCGACATCGATCTTGAGAAAATCGATGGCGCCGAGCCCCGCCTCGTCGATCAATCGCGACAAGCGTCGCACCGGGCGCTTCTCCGTTCTATACGACGCACCGTATTGCTGCGCGCTGTCGGCATTGGCGCGCACCGCGCTGGACAGCCCGTGCAGGCCATCGACGATATGGAAATCGATTTCGCCGTCGGCGCGCCCGGCCAGATCGGACACCACCCGATCGCGCGGCCGGACGCCGCGATAGGCCGCCGCCAGCCCCGCCTGCGGCTCGACGACAAGGCCCCGCCAGCCCTTGAGATAGAAATAAAATGAGACATTGTCGGCCACGGGATGGCCGCCGCCGACATCGACATAGGTCCCCGCGGCAAGGTCGCCGAAGATCAACTCCAGGTGGGTGTCTTCCAGGTTCTGCGCATAGGAAAGGTGCATTGACGGCCCCGCTGTGCTTTATGGCGGCAGTGTCTCGGCCACGGTCGCGGCGATTTATGGGCAGCCGGCGCGCATGAGTGCAAGCGGCAATGAGTTGAGGATGCAAGCCGCCGTGCCCACACCGACGATCCTGACCTCTTCTGCAGAGTTCCTGTGCCGCTATGATGTGCTGCTGTGTGACGTCTGGGGCGTGGTCCATGATGGCCAGAAGGCCTACGCAAGCGCCAACGACAGCCTGCCCCGCTATCGCGCCCAGGGCGGCACCGTGGTGCTGGTTTCCAACGCGCCCATGACAGGCACGGCCATCGCCAAATTGCTCGACGACAAGGGCGTCCACCGCGACTGCTGGGACGCCATCGTCGGTTCCGGCGACATCGCCATCGAGCGCATTGCCGAACAGGGCTACAACCGCGTCTACGGCATCGGCCCGCGCCCCCGCGACGATAGCTTCTTCGATGCGGTGCCAAACCTGGTCGCCACCATGGACGACGCCGACGCCATCGCCTGCACTGGCCTCGTCCGCGAACGCACCGAAACCGCCGAGGATTATCGTCCGCTGCTGCAACGCGGCCTTGATCGCAACCTGCCCTTCGTCTGCGTCAACCCCGATTTGGCCGTCCACGTCGGCCCCGACCTGCTGCCGTGCGCCGGTGCCATCGCACACCTCTACGCGACCATGGGCGGCACGGTGTTCTGGTGCGGCAAACCGCATCCGTCGGCCTACGCCACTGGTTTGAAGGTTGCTGCGAAACTGCGCGGCCGCACTCCGGAACTCTCCCGCGTGCTCGGCATCGGCGACGCCATCCGCACCGATCTGGCGTCGGCCAAGACAGCCGGCGTCGAAAGCCTCTTCATCGCCCAGGGCCTCCACCGCGACGAACTCGTCGTCGCCAGCAAGGTCGATCCCAGCCGCCTTGCTGATCTGCTGGCGACCGCCGGAGCAAACCCGAAGGCGACGATGGTTGGGCTGGCGTGGTAGCGCCGCCGACGATCAGTCCGGGCCTGCTTGACGCGCGCAAACGTCCATGCCATTATTAGCATAACAAGACGACCACTGGATCGGCGACGGCGTGATGAAGCCCGTGTATTTTATCGGCTCGTCGCATGCTGATCTCAAAGCGATGCCCGACGACGTGCAGAAAGATATCGGCTTCGCTCTGTACGAGGCGCAAATTGGCGGCAAGTCGTACTTCGCCAAGCCGTTGAAGGGCTTCCATGGTGCCGGCGTGCTCGAAATCGTCGATGACCACGACAGCGACACATACCGGGCCGTTTATACGGTGCGCTTCAAGCAGACCATTTATGTTCTGCATGCATTCCAGAAGAAGTCGAAGCGTGGCATTGCGACACCCAAGGCGGACATCGCTTTTATCGAGAGCCGACTGAAACTCGCCAGCACGCATGCAAGCACGATCAAGGACAGATCATGACCAGTCGCACTGAAAAATCGGTAACCGGCGGCGGCGCGACGGTGTTCGCCGATCTCTGCATCGACCTCTCACCGACGGACCTGCTGAAGGCGAACTTGGCGGCCTTCGTCTCGCGCATCCTCCAGGACAACGGCCTCTCACAAGCAGAAGCCGCCAAAGCGCTTGGCATCGATCAACCGAAGGTCTCCAAACTGCTGCGCGGGCGCCTCCAGGAGTTCAGCGTGGAGCGTTTGATCGGTTTCGTCTTGGCGCTCGGCCACAAGGTCGACGTCACGATCGGCAGTACCGCAAAAGTGCGCCGCCGGGTAGAACTGGCGGCTTGAAACCTAATCAGCGCCGACGCCCCCCTCGCATTTGTCCGCCACGAACCTCAACCTGCCCCGCGCGGGCATCCCACCGATGGGTCCTCGGGACAAGACCGCAGGGCCTTGCCCGAAGATGACGAGATTTTTGTAGTGTTATCGTTCGGGCGCGCCCCGCATCGCGCCGGTACCCTTCCCTTAACGTCAACGTTGGGCTAGAGCATTTTCCACCAAAGTGGACACCCGTTTGGTGCTGAAAATGCGACAAACAAACGGCTAGAGCGCGTGTCCTCGATCCAAACCAAGTGGAAAGCGCTCTAGCACTTCGTTTGATTGATTTCGGCCGGCGGAACGGGTTGGATGGCGTGCACGGTCGCATGCCCGTCCCGACTGTTCCGACCGTCAATGCTGCCCTTGAAGGATCGCCCGCCATGGCCGCCTACACTGCCCCCGTCGACGACATTCTCCATGCACTGCGTTCGGCGGCGGGGCTCGACGCGCTGATCGCCGATGGCACCGTCACCACCGATCTCGACACCATGCGTGCCGTCATCGAGGAAGCCGGCAAGTTCGGCGCCGAAGTGCTGGAACCGCTCAACTGGTCAGGCGACCGCGAGGGCTCCAAGCTGGTCGACGGCGTGGTGCACACGCCGAAGGGCTGGAAGGAAGCATACCAGGCCTTCGCCGCCGGGGGCTGGTCTTCACTGCCGTGCGCCGAGGAGCACGGCGGCCAGGCCCTGCCGCAGATGGTAGCCATGGCCGCCGCCGAAATCTGGAACGCCACCAACATGGGCTTCGGCCTGTGCCCGCTGCTCACCAATGGCGCCATCGACGCCATCGAGGCGCACGGAACCGAAGAACAGACGCGCCTCTACCTGACCAAGATGGTCTCCGGCGAGTGGACCGGCACCATGAACCTCACCGAGCCCCAGGCCGGTTCCGATCTCGGCCACCTGCGCGCCAAAGCCGAGAAACAGGCTGACGGCACCTACAAGATCACCGGCACAAAGATTTTCATCACCTATGGCGACCACGAGATGACGGACAATATCGTCCACCTCGTGCTGGCCCGCCTGCCCGATGCGCCTCCGGGAACGCGCGGCATTTCGCTGTTCATCGTGCCGAAATACATGGTGAAGGCGGACGGCTCCCTCGGTTCCCGCAACGACGTGATCTGCGCCGGCGTCGAGCACAAACTCGGTATCCACGCCTCCCCCACCTGCGTGATGAAATTCGGCGAAAAGGGCGGCGCCATCGGCTATCTGCTCGGCGAGGAAAACCGCGGCCTCAACGTCATGTTCATCATGATGAATGCGGCGCGCCTCGCCGTCGGCATCCAGGGCGTCGCCGTCGCCGACCGCGCCACCCAGCGCGCCATCGCCTACGCGAGTGATCGCCGCCAGGGCCGCACCGCGTCAGTGAAAGCGGGCGAGATGGGCCCCATCATCGAGCACGCCGACATCCGCCGCACCTTGATGACCATGAAGTCGCTGACCCAGGCGGCGCGCGCCATCTGCCTCGTGACCGCCAAAGAGGGCGATCTGGCCCGGCTCGCCAAAGACCCCGCCGTCCGCGCCGCCGCCGCCAATCGTGCCGCCCTGCTGACGCCCATTGCCAAAGCGTTCTCCACCGACATCGGCTGCGAGGTGGCCTCCATGGGCGTGCAGATCCACGGCGGCATGGGCTTTGTGGAAGAAACCGGCGCCGCCCAGCATTATCGCGACGCCCGCATCCTGCCCATCTACGAAGGCACCAACGGCATCCAGGCCATCGATCTCGTCACCCGCAAGCTGCCGCTTGAGGGCGGCAAGGTCATGGACGCCTTCATCGGCGATCTGTGGAAAACCTGCGAAGAGGTGCGCGCGTCCAACCGCCCCGAGTTCGGCCGCATGGCCGAGCGCCTCACCGACGCCGTCACCGCATTGGCCGACGCCAGCCGCTATATGGGCGAGCAATTGGCCAAGAACCCCGACAACGCGATGGCCGGCGCGACGCCCTACCTGCGCATCTTTGGTCTTGCCGCCGGCGGGGTGTATCTGGCCCGCGGTGCGCTGGCCTCGGTGCGCGAGGCGACCGACGACAAAACGCACGTGGCGCTGGCCCGCTTCTTCGCCGAAAATCTCGCCACAGCCGCACCGGGCCTCAAGGAAACCGTCGTCGGCGGCGCCGACAGCACGTTCGGGCTGGCGCTGACGGCGTAAAGGACGGCATTCGCCAGAACTCACCACTTCGCCCGAGGCGTCAGACCATGGGTCTGACGCTCGGGTCCGCTGTGCTCCAGGCGTTCAAGCGCGGGCACGTGGACCGAAGCCCTTTGGTGATCCCGATGGGGACACGAAGCCGGCGCGGCGTGCTGGGGCGACGGCGGCGACGCGGGTGACGCGATCGGGTGGCAGACCGCGGCCAGACGAGGCGGCGGCAACAGTAGTTTCGCGCGCGTCGCTTGGCTCCTGCAAGGCCCACCAGAGCAGGAAAGCGCCGAGCAGCGCGCAGACAATCGCAGGTCCATACTTGATCACGGCGGGAACGTGCGGGGTGGGCTTGGAATAGCTGACCAACCGATGGACAGCCGGGTCGAGCGGGTCGTGCAGCACCGTGATCTCGGAACCGACGTCCAGCGTGGTGGCACGCGACAGCATCAGCCGATCCGTTCCGGTGGCAACTTGCCCACCCGCCCATGGGAATTCGTATTCGATGTCATAATAGGCGGATGCTCTCGCCTCGCGGGCAGAGGACCGGGCGCTCGAACGCGCCATCAGGGTCGCGCCGGCTGCGAGTTTCCGGGAGGCCCCGAGCCCACGCATCGCCATATACCCACCGACGGTCGAGTGCCTGGCGGCCTGCACGGCGCTGACCTCGACGTTCGTGACGGTCGCGGTGCCCTTCACGCCTTGGGTCTCCAGATCAGCCATTCGGGCGGTTGCGGCCGGCTCCAGTATGAAGGGGAGCGCGATGCCGAGCACGATGAGGACCGCACCCAGACCCAGCTTGACGAACTACCAGATTTTGCCGTCGAAAAACTCACTCATAACGCACCCCGTGACGCCGAAACTGGTCGAGAGGCTGACATCGTTGCGTGAACGAACCGATAAGCGCTCGAGGTATCGGTGACAGGGCAAAGAACATTAAAAGAACGAGTTGTCGGAATTGCCCTCGCCAACACGGGGATTTCGTGTATAAGGCCCGCGTGGTGGCGTGGTTGCGCTGCCCTTAGGGACCCCGCTGGACGACATCCCGGCGCCGGCCCCGCAAAGCCCCGCACTCACACGATCTGTTGCAGGATCTGCGCTTGCTGGGCGCTGAAGTTCTTGATCCTGAAAGGAGTTCCCGATGTCGCAAACTGCAGAGATGAAGCGCGCAATCATCAAGGATTACGCGGCAAAGGCCAACGACACCGGCTCGCCGGAGGTGCAGATCGCGCTTTTGACGCACCGCATCAATGGCCTGACCGAGCATTTCAAGCTCCATAGCAAGGACAATCACTCGCGCCGCGGGCTGTTGAAAATGGTCAGCCAGCGCCGCAGCTTGCTCGATCACATCAAGAAGAGCGACGTGCCGCGGTATCAGAAGATCATCGAACGCCTGGAACTGCGCCGCTGATCCTGGACTTGCGGCGCCCGATGGGCGCGTCCAACCGGCCGTACCTTGTTGCTGTCCAGACGCGGGGCCTGTGCCCTCCGACACAATCCGGGGCCGGGCTCACCTCTGAGAGTCCGGTCCCGTGTGCGTTTGGGCACCAGCCTGTAAACCAGAACCAGATGCGCCCACCGCTGCTGGAAATCCCGACGCCTACCAAAGTTACGCCTCGAAATAGTCTGTCGAGCACCGCGCGGGCGATCAGGCCCGGCATGATCGATCCACATGTCCGTCCGTCCGATGAATGACCGAAGAGAGAGAGACTGAAATGTTCAATATCCACCGCGTGGAACTCGAGTGGGCCGGCCGCAAGCTGCGCCTCGAAACCGGCCACATGGCCCGCCAGGCCGATGCCGCCGTCGTCGCGCAATACGGCGAGACGAGCGTGCTGGCGACCGTCGTCGGCGCCAAGAGCGCAAAGCCCGGTATCGATTTCTTCCCGCTGACCGTCAACTATCAGGAAAAGACTTACGCCGCGGGCAAGATCCCCGGCGGCTACTTCAAGCGCGAAGGCCGCCCGACCGAAAAGGAAACGCTGACCTCGCGGCTGATCGACCGCCCCATCCGCCCACTCTTCGTTGAAGGCTTCAAGAACGAAGTGCAAGTCGTGATCACGGTGTTGAGCCACGACTTGGAAAATGATCCAGACGTGCTCGGCATGGTGGCCGCGTCCGCAGCCCTGACACTGTCGGGCCTGCCGTTCCTCGGCCCGATCGCCGGCGCCCGCGTCGGCTACATCAACGGCCAGTTCGTGCTGAACCCGATGATCGACGAGATGGCCAACAGCGATCTCGACCTCGTCATCGCCGGCACGCAGGACGCCGTGATGATGGTCGAATCGGAAGCCAAGGAGCTGACCGAGCAGGTCATGCTCGACGCGGTGATGTTCGGCCATCGCGGCTTCCAGCCGGTCATCGACGGTATCATCCGGCTGGCCGAGAAGGCCGCCAAGGACCAGTGGGACTACACGCCGCCCGACCTCAGCGCCGAGAAGGCGAAAATGGGCGCGCTGATCACCGAAGACTTGCGCAAGGCTTTTGCGACGCCGGTCAAACAGGCCCGCCAGGATCTGATCTCGGTGGCCAAGAAGAAGGCCATGGCGGCCCTGGCACCGGAAGGCACCGAACCGGCGATGATCGCCAAGCTCGGCTCGGTCTTCAAGCAGCTCGAGCAGGATGTGGTGCGCGGCGACATCATCGCCACCTCCAAGCGCATCGACGGGCGCGACCTGAAGACGGTGCGCCAGATCAGCTCGAACGTTCACGTGCTGCCGCGCACGCACGGATCGGCGCTGTTCACGCGCGGTGAAACCCAGGCCCTCGTCGTAGCAACGCTCGGCACCGGCGACGACGAACAGTACGTCGACAGCCTGGAAGGCACCAAGAAAGAGCGCTTCCTGCTGCACTACAACTTCCCTCCATACTCGGTCGGCGAAACCGGCCGCATGGGCTCGCCCGGTCGCCGCGAAATCGGCCACGGCAAGCTGGCATGGCGCGCGATTCGTCCGTTGCTGCCCAAGGCCGACGAGTTCCCCTACGTGATCCGCGTCGTGTCGGAAATCACCGAGTCGAACGGCTCATCGTCGATGGCGACGGTGTGCGGCACCTCGCTGGCGTTGATGGATGCGGGCGTGCCGCTGAAGCGTCCGGTGGCGGGCATCGCCATGGGCCTCATCAAGGAAGGTAACAGCTTTGCCGTTCTGTCCGACATCCTGGGCGATGAAGATCACCTCGGCGACATGGACTTCAAAGTGGCCGGCACCGAGCGGGGCATCACCTCGCTGCAGATGGACATCAAGATCACCGGCATCACCGAAGAGATCATGAAGGTGGCGCTGGAACAGGCGCATGGCGGCCGCATCCACATCCTCGGCGAAATGGCCAAGGCGATGACGGGGGCACGCGCCGAACTCGGCGAGCACGCGCCGCGCATCGAGACGATCAAGATCCCCGTCGACAAGATCCGCGAAGTGATCGGCTCGGGCGGCTCGGTGATCCGCTCGATCGTCGAAGAAAGCGGCGCCAAGGTCGACATCGAGGATGACGGCACGGTCAAGGTTGCCGGCTCCAAGAAAGAGCAGATCGACAAGGCCATGGACCGCATCAAGGCGATCACCATGGAGCCCGAGGTCGGCCAGATCTACAAGGGCAAGGTCGTCAAGCTGATGGAGTTCGGCGCGTTCGTGAACTTCTTCGGCGCCAAGGACGGTCTGGTGCATGTGTCGCAACTGAGCGCGACGACGCGGCCGAACCATCC
>JANYHP010000563.1 GCA_025359005.1 Hyphomicrobiaceae bacterium
CAGTCCTTGGCGCGCTCGTTGAACTTGGCTGCGTGCGGCAATAAACGCTGTGCGATGGCCCGCATGCGTTGCGCCTGCGGATTGTCCTGCGGCAGCAATGCCCGCTTGGCGGCAGCCTGGCGCGTCATCTCGTCGTATTGGACGCCCGCCTGCTGTTCGATGGTGCCAGAGGACACCGCATAGCGGAACACCGACCGGTTGCCGATCGTGACGCCGTCCGGCTCTTTGGCGATGGCTGGCGCGCACACCATGACCGCCGCCAGCACCAGCGCCGTTCCCCGTCGTTTGTTCACGCCCATCCGCATCGCGCATCTCCCGAAGTCATCGGCTGAAATTACTGAGGGCCATCGGCCTCTGTCCCGCCACCTTGTGGCGGACATTTGCGCAGCATGATAGCAAACTTTCCAGTAGTATTGCGAGGCCTTGTATTCGGCGAGTCGAAGACATGTCAGTAGACGGCACGATTGGCCGGTCCCAGGCCCGCGTCTTGACCTCAAACATCCATGCGAGATACGCGCCCACTCCGATCTGGCGCCAGACGCCGCCAGGAGCGCAGGAATGAGCGTCGGACAGAAGGATCCGTCTTCGGCCACGACACGCCTGGTGGCGGCGATTGGCGACATTCCGGCAGCTGCTTGGGATGCCTTGGCCAATCCCCATTCCGCAATCGCCAACCCGTTTGTCAGTCATGCCTTCCTGAAGGCGCTGGAGGATGCGGGCTGTGTCGGCGGGCGTACCGGCTGGTCGCCGCGTCATATTGTGAGCGAACGACCCGGCCAGATATGCGGGGTGGCGCCGGCCTACCTCAAGAGCCACAGTCAGGGCGAATACGTGTTCGACCACGGTTGGGCGGACGCTTATCAGAGGGCTGGCGGGCAGTATTATCCCAAGCTGCAGGTCGCGGTGCCATTCACGCCGGTGCCGGGGCCGCGGTTGCTGGTCGGGAGCGCTGCGGATGCAGCCGCCGAGCGCGCGGTCCTGGCCAAAGGGGCGATTGCTGCCGCCCAGCACCTCGGCGCCTCGTCACTGCACGTCACGTTTATCGATAATGCGGCATGGGAGGCGCTCGGCCAGGCCCCCGACGCGCTGTTTTTGCAGCGCACCGATCAGCAGTTCCACTGGCACAATGGTGGTTATGCAAATTTCGCCGACTTTTTGGCCGCACTTTCATCGCGCAAGCGAAAGACGATCCGCAAAGAGCGCGAAACGGCGCTAGCGGCTGGCCTCGTCGTGCGGGCTTTGCGCGGTGCCGCGATCACCGAGCGATACTGGGACGCCTTCTTCGCCTTCTACCAGGACACGGGTAGTCGCAAATGGGGGCGGCCGTACCTCAATCGCAAGTTCTTTGCGCTGCTCGGCGAACGGATGGCTGATACCTGCCTGCTGCTCGTCGCTGAGCGCGACGGCATCCCCATCGCCGGGGCGCTGAACCTGATCGGTGGCGATTGCCTTTATGGCCGCTACTGGGGGGCGCTCGAACACCATCCCTGCCTGCACTTCGAGCTTTGCTATTATCAGGCGATCGAATGGGCGATCGCTGCCGGACTGCCACGCGTGGAGGCTGGTGCGCAGGGTGACCACAAGCTGGCGCGTGGCTATGTGCCGGTGGCGACGCATTCGCTGCACTGGATCGCCGACCCTGGTTTCCGCCGCGCCGTGGACCGTTATCTGGTGGAGGAGCGCGCGCATATGGCCGAGCAACGGGCCATGCTGGCGGAGTATGCGCCCTACCGGAAGTCAGTCGAGGAGCAGGATTAAGTGCGCACGCAGACCGACGGGCGGTGGCGCTGTCGGCCAAGCGCTTCGATGGATGAACTCATGCAGTGGACGCAACGCGTACGTGGTGAAGCGGGTGATGTCGAGAGACATTCAAGGCGTGGTACCAACAACCGTTTGCATTGACCGCTCGTGACGTCCCGGCATTTCGTGAGGGAGCAAATGTGCGATCATCACCCATTTTTGCTTTCCCGGAATTTGGTCGGCGCGCTTGGCGTACGCCAGATATTCGGGACCGTTGCAAGGCGACGTTTTTTCCATTGGTTGCCGGAAAGGACACCAGATAACCGTCGCGCTGACGGCGCTCAGGTTTCCGGTACCGCAGATTCTTGGGTTGCCGACGCGCATGCGCGAGGGCGGCCATGACAGCGGCCGAGCCAACGGTTCAGTCGAATGCGCGCCGGTATGAGACATTCACTGCGCATTGCAGTCGTGGTCCGGGTCAGGTCAGGGACGTGCGCACGACGACGCGCCAGATTTTGTCGGTGGCTGACGTCCGCTCAGCTCTCGGCAGCGCTTCCAGGCGATGCCATTCCTTGGCGAAATCGTGCAGCCGGCCAACGCGTGGGCGATAGCCGGCATGCGCTACTTGCAACCGGGCCACGATGGCGGGGTCGGCGAGCGCACCAATATTTTGCTCGGAAACCACCATCTGCACCAGTCGCGCCACCTCGTCGTGCAGCGCGGATGCGCCGTGGCCGTTCTCGTGCTCGGCGTAGGCTGCAAACCCAAACAACACGAAATCCTCGCGCACGGCGCGGCCCTGGACGAAATCGAGGTTGGCTTTGGCATCGTGGCCGGTGATGCGATCCTTGCCCTCGTCCATCATCATCCGATGGGCGACCGCATCCTTGAGGAGCAGCAGGCCGGGATGGCGCCCGGCCGCGCGCTGTACGCGACTTATCAAGTCGGTGTTGGTGAACACGGCCGCGATCGGCTCAGCGCCGCCCTGGGTCACCACGTGGAGCATGATGCCGCCATCGGGCAAGGATTCGAAGCCGTAGAACTCGGTTGCGACGGTGGAGGAGACCAGATCCTCGCGTTTGAAGGCTATGGCGCTGCGGTGCCGCGACAGGCGGCCGGCCAGAAACCCGAACGATGCGAATAGGCCGCCAAACAACGCCAACAGGATCCGGGCATGGTCGCCGGTGATTTCGAGACCGAAGATGTTCACGCGCCGATCCCCCAGTCCAATGCTTCAGATCCGGAGGCACTGCCAGATTGGCCCATGGTTCCCCAACCTAGTGTTCGGTCGCAAATATGAGAGACCCACTTTTCGTCATGCTGGCTCTGGGTTGGCGTCCTGGATGACCTGCGGCTGGCGCCCACGACACAGTTGAGCCTACTGTTCTTGTTGCTTTGGGTCCCTGACTGCATGGAGATGACGAGGCAAGTGGGTGCCATCGGGCTGCGTTGCAAGCCTGGTGGGCCGTGTGCCCGTCAGTATTTGCGGATCAAGCCGACCAGCCGCCCCTGAATATCGACCTGGTCGGGCCCGAAGATGCGCGTCTCATATTTTGGATTGGCCGCTTCCAGTGCGACAGAGGCGCCCTTCTTGCGCAGGCGCTTCAGCGTCGCCTCTTCTTTTTCAACGAGCGCCACGATGATGTCGCCGTTGTTCGCCGTATCCTGACGCCGGATGATGACGATGTCGCCCTCGTGGATACCTGCGTCGATCATCGAATCGCCCTTCACCTCCAACGCGAAGTGTTCGCCCGATCCCAGCATGTCGGGTGGACAGGTAATATCCGCCGCGTGGTTTTGGATGGCGCTGATCGGCACCCCGGCGGCGATGCGCCCCATCAGGGGTACGCCAATCCCACCGCCACCGGAGACCGGGCCGGCGTAACCCGCCAGAGCTGCTGTCGCCGGCGTTCTCTTGCCGCCACCCTCGATTACGTTGGGCTGAAAGCTCGTGAGGCGCTGTTGCGCATTCTCGGAAAACCCGCCTGCCCCGGAGCCGGGCTGACTGGACACCGATTGTGGCCCGGCCGACGCTTCCGGCATCTTGAGGATTTCCAAGGCTCTGGCGCGATGGGGAAGCCGGCGAATAAAGCCGCGTTCCTCCAGTGCCGTGATCAGTCGATGAATGCCCGATTTTGATTTCAGATCGAGCGCCTCCTTCATTTCGTCGAACGACGGGGGGACGCCGCTTTCCTGAAGGCGAGCATGGATCAGCATCAAAAGTTCTTTTTGCTTGGCTGTGAGCATGGTGGTTCCCGTTCTTCTTGACGCATCGCCGCACAAGAGAGCCTTGCAACAGTCCGATGCAGCGCCGCGAACACGTTCCCGCCTGCGCGCATGCTGCAGGACAGGCCATTCGCCCTGAACTCACTCGATCCGAAACGGCCCGACGCCCCGTCGCCGGAGTTTTTTGCCTTGCAGGCCGGCCTGACTGCACAAATCGAGAACATGATAAGTGTTCTTCTGGCGTTCTGCAAGTGTTTTTCGCCGTTGGAACGCGGACTTCGGCGGACGAGGGGCGTGACGACGAGTTGGCGACGCGTCAGAAGTCGATTGTGAGGATAGCCACGGGCTCGCCGGCGGGCACGGCTGGGGCGCCGATGGGCCGCACGATCAGGACGTCGGCTGTGGCCAGCGGTGCCAGCAGTGAGCTGTCCTGGTTTTCGATAGGGGCGACGACACGTTGCCCGCCGGCGCGGGTGACCCAGCGGCCCCGCATGTAGTGGGCGCGCGGGCCGTTGGCTGAGACCGGCACGGCCAGGGGCGCTTTTTGCGTGGCAAAGGCTGCCACCGGGTGTCCTGCGAGTGCCGCAACCAGCGGAACCAGGAACAGGCGGGCGGTGATCAGCGAGGATACCGGATTGCCCGGCAGTCCCAGCACACGTTGCGCGCCGAGCATGCCGAACATCATGGGCTTGCCCGGACGCATGGCGATTTTCCAGAACGCCAGGTCCATGCCGCGTGCGGCCAGCACCGGGCCGACGAGATCGTGATCGCCGACGGAGGCGCCGCCCAATGTCACCAGGACATCAGCGTCCGCCGCCTGCGCGATTTTTTCCATGAGGCTCTCGCGCGTGTCGCGCGCAATGCCAAGCAGCAGGGGGTCACCACCCGCCGTGCGCACCATGGCGGCGACGCCGTAGGGGTTTGAACAGACGATCTGATCGCGCGACGGTTGCGTGCCGGGACTGACCAGTTCATCGCCCGTGGCCAGGATCGCAACTTTGGGCCGCCGCCGCACCACGAGGTGGCTATGCCCGGCGGCGGCGGCCAAGGTTAGGTGGCGCGCGGCCAGCTTTTGCCCGGCCGCGATCAGCACGTCGCCCGCGCCGAAATCGCCGCCGCGTGGGCGGATATGATCGGCATCGCATACGGCGGCGTGGATCGTCACGATGTTGCCGTCGACGCTGGAATTCTCCTGGATGGCGATGCCGTCGGCGCCTGATGGGACCGGTGCGCCGGTGAAGATACGAACCGCCTCGCCGGCGCCAACCGTGCCGGCAAACCCGTGTCCCGCCGCCGACGAGCCGATGACGCGCAGGCGGGCCGGCGCACGCGCGACGTCTGATGCGCGTACGGCGTAGCCATCCATGGCGGAGGCTGCGAACGGGGGCTGCGTCAGCCGCGCCACGACCGGCTCTGCGAGGATCGCATCCAGCGCTGCCAGCAGGTCCAGCGTGCGCGTCCCCGCGAGCGGCGCGGCGCCAGCCAGAACTTGCGCCAGGGCCTCCTCGACAGTCAACGGGCGGTTCGACGGCTCGGCCACACTCTGCGCGTCAGCCATGCGGGGTAACCTTGGACGAAGCCGCTGCGCGGTAGGTGCCGGACTTGCCGCCGACCTTTTCCAGCAACCGGATGGGGCCGATCGTCATGCCTTTCTCGGCAGCCTTCAACATGTCGTAGACGGTGAGGCAAGCGACGGACACGGCCGCGAGTGCTTCCATCTCGACGCCGGTTTGGCCCGAGACCTTGACCTCGGCACGCACCCGAATGCCGGGCGGGTTCGTCTCGGGCGCGAGATCGACGGTCGCCTTGGTGATCGCCAGCGGATGGCACAGCGGGATCAGCTCATGGCAGCGCTTGGCCGCCATGATGCCGGCGATGCGCGCGGTGGCCAGCACGTCCCCCTTCTTGGCGGTGCCGCCGACCACCAGCGCCAGTGTCGCCGCGGTCATGGCCACGAAGCCTTCGGCGATCGCCGAGCGCTGCGTTGCCGCCTTGTCGGTTACGTCGACCATGACGGCCTCGCCGCGGGCATTCAGATGGGACAGTTCCGGCATGAGTACTCGTGTGCGTGAGAAAGCCAAGTTAGCTTCTGAGCCTGCAGCATATACAGGCGAACTTGCAACGCATCATCCACGCCTTCAGGCGCCTTTTGATTGCGCGGTTCGCCAGCCCCAATAGCCGCCCGCCACACCGCCGAGCACGATTGCTGCAGGGATCACGTAGAAGACCGTCAGCATCGCCAGGCCCTCATCGTCACCGGTCACGCGGGCGGCCAGAAAGCCAGAGAAAAAGGCCACAACGCCAAGCCCAATCGCGCCCACGATTGCAAATCCCAGCATCCGGAAAATCCTGGACATCGCGCAACCTCGAACAAAATCTGACTGGTAGTTTTTCAAATGGCAGCGCCACTGTAAAGGTCTTTATACTTTTTGATGAAAGTGTCGCGGGATGGCGCCTGTCTGTGGGTCATTTCCGCGCCGCGGCCCGCTACCTGACCATTGGCGGCCGTTGTTGGCTTCGATAGACTCTGGGGAGACCCGCCCACCACTGGACCCTGCGCCCCATGGACATCACCGCCCTGCGTACGCCCGAACACCGGTTCGAGAGCCTTGCCGATTTTCCATATGCCGCAACCAGGATCGACGATCTGCCGGGCTATGAGGGCCTGAGACTGTCGGTCATCGACGAGGGTCCGCGGACGGCGCCGGTCGCGCTGTGCCTGCATGGACAGCCGACGTGGAGTTATCTCTATCGGCGGATGATCCCGCCGCTGTTGACTGCCGGCTATCGCGTGGTGGCGCCGGATCTGTTCGGGTTTGGTCGCTCGGACAAGCCGGCCGATCCCGCCACGTATACCTTCGATTTCCACCGCGACAGTCTGGCGGCGCTGGTCGCCCACTTTGACCTCCGTAACATTCTGCTGGTCGTTCAGGACTGGGGCGGGCTGCTGGGCCTGACGCTGCCGATGGACGATGCGACGCGGTACGCGAAGTTGCTTGTGATGAATACGGGCCTCGGCACGGGTGGGCCGCTGCCGGCGGGGTTCGTGGCTTGGCGTACCTGGGCCAACGCCAACCCAGATATGGCCATCGGCAAACTGATGAAGCGTGGTGTGCCGCTGCTGACTGACGAAGAGGCTGCGGCGTATGATGCACCCTTCCCCAGCGTGCACTATAAGGCCGGCGTCCAGCGCTTCCCCAACCTTGTGCCGGATGGACTGGATGTGCCCGGTGCCGCGCTTTCGCGCCGGGCCCGCGACTGGTGGGCGAACGATTGGAAGGGCCGCAGCGTCATGGTTGTCGGCGGTGCCGATCCGGTGTTCGATGAAGCGGCCATGCGTGGGCTGCACGGCCATATCAAGGGGTGCCCGCCACCGCTGGTCTTGCCTGAGGCTGGCCATTTCGTGCAGGAATGGGCGGGGCAGTTCATGCCCGGCGCCCTGGCCACGCTCGGCTGATCGGGGCGAACTCTCGACGCGAGTTGGCTCATCCGAGTTGTCAAATCCATGAAACGCATCGGCTTTTATTCTGGATCGTTCGATCCGGTAACGCTCGGCCACCTCGATGTCATCGCGCGGGCGGCCTCGCTGGTGGATACGCTCGTCATCGGGATCGGCGTGCATCCGGGCAAGGCGCCGTTGTTCAACACCGACGAGAAGGCGCAGATGCTGATGGCTGAGACCGCAGCTATCGCCAAGCGCACCGGCTGCCGGATCACCACGACCACATTCGACGGGCTTACCGTTGACGCGGCGCGCGCGGCGGGTGCTCAGGCCATCTTCCGCGGCCTCCGCGACGGCACGGACCTCGACTATGAAATGCAGATGGCGGGGATGAACGGCGCCATGGCGCGCGACGTCGAAACGGTATTCCTGCCGGCCAGTCCTGAAGTGCGCCACATCACGGCGTCACTGGTGCGCCAGATCGCGTTGATGGGAGGGGATGTGTCCAAGTTCGTGTCCAAGGATGTGGCCAAGAGCCTTAAAGCCAAGGCAGGAAAGCCTGCCCGGAAATAGAGCGACGTCTTATCCCTGGCGTTTAATTTTCTGCACGGTGGTTTCCAGGGCTTGCAGAAAGTTCGAACGGTCGGCGCGGGTGAAGGCGGGAGTGTAACTCTGCACTGCGCCTGTTTCGCGCAGGTGGGCCATCAAGTTGCGCGTTGCCAGTGTGTTGCCCATGGAGTTGGCCGTATGCGCCCGCCCATTGGGCGTCAGCACGCTCGCCCCGGCCGTTACGCAGAGGGACGCCAGTGGGATGTCGGCCGTCACCACGACATCGCGCGGGCCGGCGCGCTCGGCGATCCAGGCATCCGCCACGTCCGGGCCTTCCGGCACCACGATACGGTGAAATTTCGTACCTTCCGGAAGCCGCATGAAGGTGTTGGCCACGAAGGTGACGGCCAGATCGTGGCGCAGGGCCACGCGCGCAATTTCATCTTTGACGGGGCAAGCGTCGGCGTCGACGAAAATGCGAATGTCGCCTGGTGCGGCCTGGGTCATGGTCGTCGTCTTTCGAGGGCAGTCAGAAAGGGCGTGTCGTCGGGTCTTAGCGGACCGAGCGGGCTGGTTTTCTGCCAAATTGCACGATCAGGCAACGCGCTTTGGGACAAAACCTGGTGGGGTGTTCCATCGGGAACAGCGACCGGCTGGGAGCGTGTTCTAGGTTTGGGCTCATGATTTTCGCCGCCTGGAGGCGCCCGCCATGTCAAAATTGATCCGTCCCACGCCACGCCGAGTGGCCCGCGCGCCGCTGCGGCTGTCCGATCTGCGTTGGAACCGCGCGGTCGCCCAATTCGGCGTCCAGGGCGGCCTTCTCGCGGTGCTGCTGGCCAGCGTCGCGGGCCTCGCCGTGTGGATCGACAGCCGCAAGACGCCGGACCCGACGTTGCAGGCTTTGGCCGGCGGTGCGACGCGCGCCGGGAGCGCGCAGGTCGAAACCTTCGTCGCCGAGCGCCTCAAGATCCGCCAGCCCGCCGTTGTGGTCGCCGCTCCGAAATCAGTCGAGATCGCGGCAGTGCCGGTGGCGGTGCCGGAACAACCAATGCAGGTCGCTGTGCCGCCGCCCGCCGCCGAACCCCCTGCGCAGGTTATCGCGCCGCAGCTACCCGTTGTTCCGGTGGTTGCCGCCGAGCCACCGGCCACGCCTCCGCCCGCGACGGTTGTGCCGGCGCCGGTCGTTACGCCGACAACCAGTGAGACGGCGTCAACCGACCTTCCGGTGGTCGAGCCCGTTCCGTCAAAACCGTTTCGCATCGCGGCATTGACGCCCCCTGCGGCGCCGTCGTCGCCCATTCAAGCCGAACCGGTTTCGTTGCCCGACATCGTCACCGAGGCGTTCCGCCACGATGCGGAACGCCTTGAGGCTGATCGCCGCGCGGCAGAGGCCTTGGCCGCTGAGACGGCGGCCCGCCGTGCCGTCGTCGAGCGGCGCGCTGTAGAAGATGTTGCCGCGCGCACGCGCGTTACTGAACGCGCTGCGGCCGAGGCCCTGGCGGCAGCCGCCGCCGTCGAAGCTGCCCGCAAGGCGGCGCAACAGGCGGCCGAGCGCCGTGCCGGCACTGACAAGGCGCAGTTGCGCGTCAAGGCGCGGGCCGAGCAGAAGCCCCGTGTCGTCGAGAAGTCTGACGCCGACACCAAGGGCCGCCGGGCTGCCGAGCGGAGCGAACGCGCCAAGGCCGACGCTGCGGCCGAAGCCAAGGCCGAGGATCGGGCTGCGAAACGGGCAGAGAACCAGCGCGCAGAAGAACAGCGCAACACCCGACAAGCGTCGGTACGCGAGCGTTCAGTGGCCACCGCACAAGCCGAGCGGTTCGCAGCGGCGCAGGCGGAACGCAGTAGGGCGGTTGCCCGGCCGCGCTATGCCGATGGAGGTGGGCGCACAACGTGTACTTCGGCGCCGCTGCCGCGCAGCTGGGTCGGCGGGCTCCTCTTCCGCGGTGGCTTGCGGTACTGCAACTGAGGAGGCGGGGCGGCGGTGCGTTACGCCCCGATGCCTTTGTTGATGAACTCGAGGCTGTAGGCCTTCTTCACATCCAGGCCCGGGGCGAAAACACCAGCTTTCGTCATCTGGTCGTAGAAGCTCGCCCAGCGGGCATCCGTCATGGCGCCGATGCCGAGTTTCAGCGCGTCGCCCGAGCGCACGATGCCGCGGTCGTTCATGATCTTCAGTGCGAAGTCGAGCTTGTCGTCGCTCATGTCCGGGTTGTCTTTTCGGATCATCTCATTGGCGGCCTTGGTTGCCGCGCCGTTCTTCATGTACTCGGCCCAGCCTTCCAAGGTCGCGGTCATGAAGCGCTGGATCACGTCTTTTTTGGTGTCGACCAGCTTCTGAGAGATATTGACGGTGGTGTTGTAGTTGTCGAAGCCGGAGTCGGCGATCAGGTGAACCACCGGCTTGATGCCGCTTTCCTTCTCGATGGCAAACGGCTCGCTGGTGACGAAGCCCTGTTGCGAAATCGTCTTGTCGGCGATGAAGGGCGCCATGTTGAATGTGTACGGCCGCGCCTGTTCGTCCGTGTAGCCGAATTTCGCCTTCAGAAAGGGCCAATAGCTGGTTCGTCCACCGGCGCCGACCAGGATCGGCTTGCCCTTCAGTGCGGCGAGACTGTCGTTGCCGACGCCCGGATGCGAGATAATGACCTGCGGGTCCTTCTGGAACAGCGACGCAATGCACAGGAACGGCAGCTTCTCGGCGACGTAGTTGATGGCCTCGAACGAGTTCGACATCACGCTGTCGACGGCGCCGCCAAGCAGCAGCTGCGAAGGGTTCTGTTGTGGGCCGCCCGGCCGGAGGTCGATGTCGATCCCGTATTTCTTGTAGAGCCCGGCACTCTTAGCCAGATAAAACCCACCATGCTCGGCCTGGGCGCGCCAATTGGTCTGGTAGCTGAATTTGTCCATCCCCTGTGCGTTTACTTGGGTGAGCACGGCTGGCATCGCCATAGCAGCGCCGGCGCCGCCCATCAGACAGAGCGTCTTGCGGCGTGAGATGCGATCGGTCGATGTCACCATGGGATGGGATCTCCGGTTGCTGGCGCCGGCGCACATCACGACACGCCGGGCGTTGAGGGTCACTTGCTTTATAGCGTGCAGTCGCGGCACCGCATAGGCACCGACTTGGGCGCGGATTTTGGGCAAACCGCTCAAGAATTGGGCACCTTGCCACGCCGCTGCCGCGTCGCTGTCCTCGTCGCTTGTGAACGGTCGCCGTTTGACGCCATGCTGCATTCCAGGAACAACTCGAATTGCGGCGGCATCTTCGGCGGATAAGCCGTATGCGCTTGAACGGAGACTGATCAATGACGACTGCCAATCTTGCCACAAGCGCCCACACGTCAGCCGATAAAATTGCGGCGCTGGTGGCCGAACTCGGCGGCATCCCGAGCAGCACCGACCAGACCACCGTGCGGCGCAAGAGCCGCGACTACTTCTGGTATTCGCCAATTCTCAATGCGCAATTGCACGGCAAGTCGGGCGATATCGTGGTGACGCCGCGCACCGAGGCGGAGCTCATCAAGACAGTCGCTGCCTGCACGAAACGACGCATTCCGCTCACGGTTCGTGCGGGCGGCACCGGAAATTACGGCCAGGCGGTGCCGCTC
>JANYHP010000596.1 GCA_025359005.1 Hyphomicrobiaceae bacterium
GCACTCTAGGCGCGAAGAGAACGGTGATGTCCAAAGCCAAGTCGAAAGCCAAGACTAAGGCTAAGCCGAAGTCGGCCAGCGCCGCCGATATGGATTGGCCGTCGTGTCAGCTGATGCTGGTCGTGGAACCGGGTCCCGGCGCCGTCGACCGTGTGCGCGCCGCCTGCGACAGCGTCGCCCCCGCGGCCGTGTTGATCCGCCCTGCGCCCGGCCAGAATCTCGGCGCCGGTGAATGCAAGTCGCTGGTTGATTGCGCCCAGCAGATGGGCTCCGCCGCCATCATCGTCGATGACTTCAAACTGGCCCGCACCCTCAAGGCAGACGGCGTGCACTTTTCGGCTGGCAATGCGAGCGCGGTCAGCGTCATGATCGGTGATGCGCGCGCAGCCCTCGGCGTTGCGGCCAACATCGGCATCGATGCCGGGATCTCCCGCCATCGGGCCATGGAGGCTGGCGAAGCCGGCGCCGATTATGTGGCGTTCGGTGCAACCGAGGGGACAGAGTTGGCGCGTGAGGCGCGCGGCGAAATGATCGCCTGGTGGGCCGAGATTTTCGAGGTTCCCTGCGTCGCGCTCGATATCGCGACGGCCGACGAGGCTGCGCGTGCCGACAGAGACGGCGCCGACTTCGTTGCGCTGACGGTGCCTGCGGCTGCGAGCGTGGACGATGTCATGACGCTGGTCGGCGATGTCGACGGCGTGCTCATGGCTGGTTCTCAAGCAGCTGGTTCTCGTGCGGCTGCATCGAATGCTGGAGACTGAGCCTATGGTCCGCCATCGCTTCGTGTCCTGCCGCCGCTTCACCCTTGCAATCCTGTTGCAGGCACTCGCGTTCGGCGTGGTGGCGGCGCGCGCGCAGACCGACAGCAGTTCCTGGACGAGCGACCGGATCGTTGCGCCGACCGACCGCGCGGGCGGGGCCAAGCTGCTGAAGACCGTGCCGGCGGGACCACAGCCCGGCGCGTCCGGGGCTGCCGTCTTCACAACGCGGGCGCCCGCGGCATCCGGCGGTATCGTGCCGCAGCTGCCGTCGTCGCCGCCGCTGAGTGGTTCCAACTCAGTGGCCAAGTCCGGGTCCGGGTCCGATCCGGCGTATGAAGCCTTCGACCTCGGGCGCTATGTCGCCGCGTTGGAGCTGGCGAAGGCTGGGGCCGAACGTGGCGAGCCGCAAGCGGCCACACTCGTCGGCCGCATCTACCAAGAGGGGCTCGGCGTCGCGCGCAACGATGTCGAGGCGGCCACCTGGTATCGGCGCGGGGCCGAACTCGGCGATATGAATGCGATGTTTTCGTTCGGCGTGATGCTGGCCGAGGGCGGGGCCATCAAGAAGGATCGCGATGGTGCGGCGCAGATGTTCGAGCGCTCCGCCGCCAAGGGTCACGTTGTCGCCAATTACAATCTGGCCATGCTGTTCCTGCTCGGCGACGGCAAGCCGCTGAACCCGCGCCGGGCCTTCGCGCACATGATGTACGCTGCCGAGCAGGGTCTCGCCCAGGCGCAGTATGATCTTGCTACCATGTACGCGACGGGCAACGGCACGGATGCCAATGCGTTCGATGCCGCCAAGTGGTTCGAGCGCGCCGCCGCAGCCGGCTTGCCGGAGGCGCAGTTGGATTTCGGGGTGATCCTTTTTCAAGGCAAGGGGATCACGCCCGACCAGGCGCGCGGCGCGGAGATGTTCCGCCGGGCGGCCGAGAGGGGCAATGCGGTGGCGCAGAACCGCTTTGCGCGCTGTAACGTGCACGGGGCTGGGGTGGCGGCCAATCCGTTGCAGGCGGCGAAGTGGCACCTGATCGCGAAGGCCGGTGGCGTCGAGGACCCGGTGCTCGAGGGTGCGCTCGCCAAGCTGTCGAAGTCTGATCGCACCCGTGTCGAAGCGGCTGCTGCCGACTGGCGCGATCACGCCGCGGTTCGTTGAGTTTGCGCTGTGCGCGACTGGACTTTGCGCTGTGCGCGACTGGACTTTGCGCTGTGCGCGCTTTGGGATGTATCGATGTCAGAGCACCGCCCGCGCATTTACCTTGCTGGCCCGGAGGTCTTTCTGCCCGACCCGCTCGCGGCGGGCCGGCGCAAGTGCGCAATGGCCGCCGCGCACGGTTTTGAGGGCATCTATCCGCTCGATGCCAGCCTCGATCTGGCCGGGCTCGACGTGACAGCGCAGGCGCAGACAATCGCTGCTGCGAATGAAGGCCTCATGCGCAACTGCGATGCACTGATTGCCAATCTCACGCCGTTCCGCGGCGTGTCGATGGACAGCGGCACCGCGTTCGAAGTGGGCTTCATGCGCGCGCTCGGGCGGCCGGTGTTGGGCTATAGCAACGTCGTCGCCGACTATGCAGCGCGAGCGCAGATGTTTCGCGCGCGGGGTATTCCGACCGGCGATGGCGACCGCGCGGATGTCGAGATCGAAAACTTTGCGCGCGCCGAAAATCTCATGATCGCCTGCGCCGTCGAGTTTTCCGGCGGCAGCGTCGTGCGGACACGCGTGGATGCCGGGATTGAGCTTGATGATCTCGCCGGGTTTGAAGCGTGTCTGGCGCAGGTGAAAGCGATGCTGGGTGGTGGTGCCTGACGGGTTGACGCCGGAGGCGCGTGCTCACTCTCGGTCAGCCGCAACACCTACGAGCCGTTGCGTTGATCGCACCTCCCTTGTCGCCACGGCTGCCCCGTAACCGGGATAAACTCCGGCGGCCACCCAAGCAAGTTGGTCAGTGTCTGTCGACGGCGGAATAACCAGAAACACAATTGGAATGGGCATTTCTCTGTCGCAAACTTTCTGAGCCTTGCTTGGGTGGCCGCCTTCGCGGCCAT
This sequence comes from Hyphomicrobiaceae bacterium, assembly GCA_025359005.1. GTDB lineage: Bacteria > Pseudomonadota > Alphaproteobacteria > Rhizobiales > Hyphomicrobiaceae > JABFRJ01. The sequence continues at coordinate 2,811 of JANYHP010000596.1, forward strand.
GACAAAATTGAGAGTTTGCGCAAGAAAAACGATTCACTTATCGTTACGGGTGGCCTAACCGCGCATCGCGTGTCGCTACTTCATTACCGTGCGCGGCAGCCAGGTGACGAGGTCGGGCGCGACGCAGCAAACGAACACGGCCAAGGCCATCAGCAGCAGGAACGGCAGGGTGCCCCAGATGATGTCCGACAGCGGGATGTCGGGCGCAATGTTCTTGATGACGAAAATGTTCAGCCCGACGGGCGGATGAATGAGCCCCATCTCCATCACGATCGTCATGACAACGCCGAACCAGATCAGGTCGAAGCCGGCGGCCTTCAGCGGTGGCAGGATGATGGGCGCGGTCATCAGGATGATCGAAACCGGCGGCAGGAAGAACCCGAGCACGATCACGAACAGCAGGATGGCCATCAGCAGCAGCCACTTCGACAGGCCAAGTCCTGTCAACCACGCGGCGGTCGCTTGGCTGATGTGCAGGTAGCTCATCACGTAGGCGTATAGCAGCGACATGCCGATGATCATCAGCAGCATCGTGCTTTCGCGCAGCGTGCCTTCGAGGATCGGCATGATCTTCGACGGGCGCCAGATGCCATACATCGCGCTGATCACCAGCAGCGCCAGCACCGCGCCGACGCCCGCGGTTTCCGACGGCGTCGCCCAACCGGCGTAGAGCACGACCATGACGCCCGCGAGGATCGAGACGAAGGGTGCGACCCAGGTGACCATGCGGATCTTCTGGCCGAAGGTGTAGGTTTCCTCGTGCAGCAGGGCGG
>JANYHP010000001.1 GCA_025359005.1 Hyphomicrobiaceae bacterium
AAACGTCAGATGCAAAAGCTGCACTAGAAACCTAATGTTGCTAGTGTTCCTTATGGCGCTGACATTTGCTCACCAACATGCCGCGAAGGGAAGCAAATGTCAGCGCCGGAACACTAGGATGACTATAGCTGTTCCGCCCCCGCATTTGGTGCCGCCTGTATTGCAAAACGACGGAAAAACCACTTATTATGCGGCGAAACAAAACATTTACAGCAGAATTTGCCGAAATGGTGACTTGGAATGGACGATCTGGACAAGCGTATCCTGGTAGAGTTGCAACAGAACGCACGCCTTACCAACGTCAATCTCGCCGAGGTCGTCGGCCTGTCTCCGTCGCCGTGTCTGGCGCGCGTCCGCGCGCTGGAACAGTCAGGCGTCATCGCGCGCTACGTCGCACTTCTCGATCCGCAACGACTTGGGCTGAACGTCAGCGTCTTCATCCAAGTCAGCCTGGAAAGGCAAGTCGGTGCCGCCCTCGATCGGTTCGAAAGCGCGATCCGTGCCATGCCGGAAGTGATGGAGTGCTATCTGATGACGGGCGAGTGCGATTACATGTTGCGCGTCGTCGTACCCGACGTGCAGGCCTTGCAGCAGTTCATTGTCGACCGACTGTCAAAGGTGCCGGGCGTTTCCAAAATCCGGTCCAGCTTCACGCTCAAGCAGGTCAAGTTCAACACAGCCCTTCCGCTGCACAAAGGGCGTGTAAGAACAGCCAAGGACCGCAATCAAGCAGGGCGCTGAAACGACCTGCCGCAAAGAGTGCCAAGACTGACACGAGGCTGGTCTCCAGCATCTCGATGCGCTCTCGGCTCAATCAACTCTGAGAAAACACCACGCTCCCCAGGGCAATTGCAACGGCAGCCTGTGTTGGATCGATGACTGGAATGCCGAGTTCCACTTCCAGGGGCCCACGATGTCGCGCCATGCCGGCGCACCCCATGACGATCACCTCGGCACCGTCCGCATCGCGCAACTCTCGGCCAATCTCGATCATCTTCGCCAGCGTCTTGTCTCCGGTAGCGGTCTCGGCCACGCTCATCTCCAGCGGCCGCTCGCCGGCAAGCCGGTCGAGCAGCCCCATCTGCCGCATGTAGCGCACGTGTCGGCGTATAGACCGTTGTTTGATGGCAATGACGCCAAACCGGTCGCCGCGCGCAAGCGCTGTCAGCACGCCGGCTTCGTTAATCCCGAAGACGGGCCGCCCGGTGGCTTCGCGGCAAAGGTGCAGGCCGGGATCGGAATAGCACGCGATTACAAACGCGTCGGCATCCTTCGCTGCCCCGACCAGACGCATCAGCGGCAGCGTGACGATTTCGACATGCTCCTGGGTCTCGATGCCGAACGGTCCCTCCTTCAGCGTGCAGCACACGATCTCCGGGCCGCCGGAAAAGCGGATATGCTGAAGCGCGTCGTCGAGCCCCTTGGTCACGGCCTCGTTCGAATTTGGGTTGATGACGAGAATTCTTTTGCGACGAGTGGCCATGCGCGCTCCACACATAACGATAGGGCTGAGGAGACCTATCATCTAACATGGCAGAACGACCGGCAAGACGAGGAACACCCATGACAGCCCCATTTGATTGCGTAATCCGCGGTGGACGCGTCGCAACGGCGACCGACGATTTTCACGCCGATGTCGGTATTCGGAACGGGCGCATTGCCGGCCTTGGCGAGGGGCTGGCCAAAGGGCGCCGTGAAATCGATGCAACCGGGAAACTCGTCTTGCCAGGTGGCGTCGATAGTCACACCCATATCGAGCAGCTGTCGGCGGCCGGCATCATGAATGCCGACACATTCGAAAGTGCAACCGCGTCTGCGGCGTTCGGTGGCACCACCACCGTGATCTCCTTTGCGGCTCAGCATGTAGGCATGCGCTTACGCAAAGTCGTCGATGACTATATGGCCCTCGCCAGGAAGGGAGCGATTGTCGACTATTCTTTCCATATGATCATTGCCGATCCGACGGAAGCGACCCTGCAGGAAGATGTGCCGGCCCTGGTTCGTGAGGGCCACGGCACGATCAAGATTTTCATGACCTACGACAGATTGAAAATAGAAGATGAGAAATTGCTCGACATTCTGCTCGCGGCCCGCAAATCGGGTGCTCTAGTCTGTGTGCACGCCGAAAACCACGGCATGATAGCCTGGATGGGACGCCGCCTGCTCGAGGCCGGACACACCGCGCCCAAGTTCCACGCGCTGAGCCATCCGCGCGGCTCCGAAACCGAGGCGATCAATCGCTTGATCATCGCCGCAGAACTGCTCGACCAGCCGATTATGGTGTTCCATGTATCGACAGCCGAGGGCGCCGCAACCGTCCGCGCCGCGCGCGGCCGAGGTGTCAAGGTGTTTGCCGAGACCTGTCCGCAATACCTCTTTCTCACCGCCGAGGATCTCGATAAGCCCGGCGCGGAGGGCGCGAAATGGATGTGCTCGCCGCCGCCGCGCGAAAGCGCCGATCAAGAGGCCCTCTGGTGCGCTCTTGCCTTGGGTGACCTGCAAACGATTTCGTCCGATCACGCGCCCTATGCCTATGATGCGACCGGCAAGCTGATGGCGGGGCCGAACCCGACCTTCAAGCAGGTGGCAAACGGGCTGCCTGGGCTCGAAGTGCGCATGCCGCTGTTGTTCGACGCTATGGTGTCCAAAGGCCGCCTCGGACTGCACAAGTTCGTCGAACTGACGGCGACCGCGCCGGCGAAGCTCTACAATCTGCACCCGCGCAAGGGCTCGATCGCCATCGGCGCGGATGCTGATATTGGCATCTGGGACCCAAACACCGAAGTCACCGTGACCGACGTGATGATGCACGACCGCACGGGATACACGCCATTCGCGGGACGCCGTCTCAAAGGCTGGCCTGTGACCGTGCTCCGCCGCGGTGAAGTGGTTGTTGCCGACGGCAAGCTTACCGCCAAGCCGGGCTCGGGTCAGTTCTTGCCGCGCGGTGGTGGTGAGGCAGCCAAGCCGAGCGGCCGCATCACCGCCGATGACCGGCTCGCTGCGCTGCTTGGTGCAAAAATCGTCTGACGATCACGAAGCAAGTCCTGCCGCGCGCGTGTCTCGCCGTGCGAGGCGATTGAGCAGGTAGTCGACTTCCGCGCGCGCCGCCGCCGACAATTTCGAGGCCGGCATGCGCTGCGCATCCGAGCGGATGGCGCCGCGCCGCATCAGGATGTATTTTCGCACGGCGAGCCCGACGCCCGGCTGCTGCTCGTAGCGCAGCAAAGGCAGGTGTGCGTCGAAGAGATCGTGCGCCGTGTCGCGCTCACCGGCATTCTGGCAGTCAATCAGGTCCGTCAACATGTCTGGGAACGCGTACCCGGTCATAGCACCATCGGCGCCGCGCTCCATCTCGAAGTCGATGAAAAGCCCGCCGTTACCGGTCAATATAGAGATCGGCCGCATCGTCCCGTCCTTCTGGAAACCACGCAGGACGGAAATCTTCTCGAGGCCGGGCCAATCCTCGTGCTTGAGCATCTTGCAACTTGGATGCGCCGTTACAATGCGGCGGATCAATTGCGGAGCCATCATCACGCCGCTCGCGAGCGGATAGTCTTGGATGACGAACGGCACGTCAGCACCGATGGCAGCGACACACTGATCATAGTACCCGGCCAGTTGATCGTCGGTCCGCAAAGTATGTGGTGGCGCGATCATCACGCCTGCCGCGCCGGCATCCATGACCGCGAGCGAAAGCGTCCTCATCGCCGCAAAACCGGGTGCGGAAACGCCGACAACGACCGGCAGCCCCCCGGCGCGCTTAACCACCCGGCATGAGAATCCGATAGCCTCGCCCACATCGAGTTTCGGCGCCTCCCCCATCATGCCCAGAATGGTCATGCCGGAGACGCGGCAACCTCGATAAAACTCCACCATTTGATCGGTTGAAACGTCATCGACCCGGCCATCCTCCTGGAAAGGCGTCGCGGAAATCACGTAGACACCAGCGGCGGTTTCCTTCAGCATCGACATCTCCATGCACTCAATTGGCGCAGTCGGCGGCGTAATGCGATAAGCCAAAGACTCTGGAGCGCACGTCCACCCGACAGGGGAAAGCTCTCTGAAGGCTATAGTTGCCACAAACAGAGGCAACCCGGTCCTGTGACTACTATTGTTCCGCGATCCACTATGCCTTTATAGTCGCACAGCAAGATAGTCGAGCGGGAGTTCTATCGATCATGCGCATCGCACTCACAACAGCCGTCCTCCTCGCCGTGTCCGGCCCAGCGTCCGCCCAGCAGCCGCTCAAGACGATGGTGGATGGCACTTTTGCCCCGCACGCGATGCCGAAGCTCGACGGTGGTATCGAGGGCTTCAATGTTGACCTCGCGCAGGAGATCGGCAAGCGCCTCAAGCGCCCCGTGGAGATAACCGCGACGCAGTTCTCAGGTATCTTGCCCGCGCTGCAAGCCGGCACGATCGACTTCGCCGCCGCTCCGACAACGGTGACCAAAGAGCGTGCGGAAGGATATCTCTTCACCGAAGGCTACCTGAATACGGACTTCCAGTTTCTAACCAAGAAAGGCGCTCCGGAAGCGAAATCCTTGAAGGATTTTGCTGGCAAGGTGATCGCCGTCAACAAGGGGTCCGCCTATGATAGTTGGGCGCGCGGGCTCGAGAAGGATATCGGCTGGACAGTCGAGAGTTTCGGCACCCAGACCGATGCTGTGCAGGCCGTCATGGCGGGGCGCGCCTATGCAAATGTGGCCGGCAACACGGTCATCGCATGGGCCGCCAAGCAGAACGCGCAGTTGCAATTGTCATACCTGCACTCGACCGGTCTGGTCTGGGGCATGCCAGTGCGAAAAGACTCCAAGGAGCTGCTCGGTCAGATCGAAAACGCCATCGAATGCATCAAGAAAGACGGGACCATGGCCAACATGCATGAGAAGTGGTTTGGTTTCAAGCCGGCGCCCGGCTCCGCCGCTGTAACGATCTTTCCCGGAACCGGAGTGCCGGACATGCCCGGCTACGATCCAACCCCGCGAGAGCCGAAATGCTGACCCGCGCCGCATAATGGCGCAGCCGTTGCTCGAAATCTCCGGCCTTAGAAAGTCCTTCGGCGGAAACGAGGTTCTGCGCGGCATCGATCTTTCTCAGCGGGCGAGCGAGCTTGTTTTCATCATCGGCCCATCGGGATCGGGGAAGTCCACGCTGCTGCGCTGCGTCAATCGTCTCGAAGAGCCGTCCAGCGGCAGGATCGTCTTCGACGGCATCGAGGTGAGGAACCCCGCGACCGATCTCAACGCGTTGCGCCGTTCGATGGGCATGGTGTTCCAGGCATTCAATCTCTACCCGCATTTGACCGCGCTCGGGAATGTCGCACTTGCGCTCCGCAAGGTGCTCCGGAAATCACACGAAGCAGCAACCGAAATTGCCACCAACGCCCTTGCCGAAGTCGGCCTCGCCGACAAGGCCGGCAGCTATCCAAGCGAGCTGTCCGGTGGCCAACAGCAACGCGTGGCCATTGCGCGTGCTTTGGCACTCGGGCCGAAAATCGTGCTGTTCGACGAACCGACGTCAGCGCTGGATCCTGAATTGGTTGGTTCGGTGCTTGCCGTGATGCGGGACTTGAAAGGGCGTGGCATGACCATGATGGTCGTCAGCCACGAGATGCGGTTTGCACGTGACGCGGCCGACCGTGTGATATTCATGGACGCCGGCCGCATCGTCGAGCAGGGCACGCCCGATGAGATCTTCACCCGCCCGCAGGAACAGCGCACGCGCGCCTTCGTCGGCGAGCTCGTGCGATGAACAACTGGGAGCGTTTTCAGGAGACGTTCTTCAAGCCTGAAATGCTGTCCAAGTACTGGCCGGATATCTTGCATGGCGTGGCC
>JANYHP010000011.1 GCA_025359005.1 Hyphomicrobiaceae bacterium
CATGCTCGGCGCAGCACGTGGGCCATGCCTCAGTCCCAAACTTGCGACATGACCGCGAACATCGACCATGTCTTTCAACGCTATCGGTATTTTCTTTTGCGCCAACTCTGGTCCTGTCTTCGCAGACAAGACCTCAACGAAAGCCTCGAGCACTGGTGACAGCCCGCGGCAGACGTCCCGCGCATCACTGTTCTCTGGGTGGACATTTTGCCCAAACCGCAGCAGAATCTTTTGTGCCATCTCGAACCCAATCGCTCGCAGTTGTGTCGTTTCTGGCGAGTTCATGTGGCGTCTGCGCGATTGACGCAACACCCGCGGCGCTGCAGAAATCCGACCCTATTGGTGCACGGGTTCTGAGTGGATGTCACGGGTTCAGGGTGGACGTCGTGCGTCGTTTGGAAAGCCGCCGGTGTCGTCCGCTCATGTCGAACCCGCGAACAAAAAGTAGGGTTGCGGCGGCGCGCATCGCCTGTGACCGTTCGTTCTGCCTGCCCGCCGTCCCGATGGCAGGTCAAAGCCTCTGCTGCTCGATGCGCACTCGGTTCGGCGTCCGCTTGCTGACGAGCAGCGTGCCATCTGGCCCTCGCGCGCTAGCTTAGGATTGATCGTGCGCCAATGACTGCAAAATTGCCTCCTCGCAGAACTGGTTGGGTGCTCATCACTGCGGTTGAGCCGTCAGGTGGCGGCTTGGTCCTGATGGCAGAGCGCTTGGCGTCGTGACGGGCGGCGCCAAGGACGGCCACTTCGGCCGCCCGCATCTTCCTTTATGTGGGGGGTTATCCTTGAGGGCCGGCCTCACTCCACCGGGGTCAGTTTGTGGCCGGCGTCTTTCAGCAGGGCAACGAGACCCTTCTCGCCGGCCAAGTGCATGGCGCCGACGGCCATGAACACGCCGCCATAGTTCAAGTGCATAATCATGCGGTCGCGCATGCGAATGTTGCGATCATCGAGCATGGATTGCCGATAGGCCTCCAGCGCGCTGGCGCCGGCGGATTTGTCCAGCTCAAGCTGCAGCGGCCACAGCGCACCGATATCGCGGGCCAGGTAGAGCTGCACGAATGTCTCGGTACGATCGTCGAGATGGTCGAAGGCTGCGAGCCGCGCCTTCAGAAATGCCATCTGATCGGCATCCGACAGGTCAGCATAGGCGCCAAGCAGCATCTCGGCACTTTCCAACCCGAACGAGCCGACACCTCGGTTCTCCGCTACCCGTGCGATTTCGCCGTCCTGGGTCAGCTTGCCAACCTTAAGCCGCTGGTATTCGCACGCCGACGTCGAGGCGACGACGAGCGCGACCCACGGCTTGATGCGCGGCAGGATTTCCTTCGGCAATTGCGATCCCTTGAGCGCAACAGCGATGCGCTCGACGTCGGGCTTGCCCAATTGCTGCTCGAACTTCGCGGCGGCGCCGGGGGCCAGCGCACTGGTCATCACGCTCAAGGCCTCCGTCGTGCGTTCGGCCGACATATCCTCGACCTCAAACGCGATGCGGCGCGAAACGCTCAGCGCCTCCTCGGTGGCTGCGGTCAAGTGGTGGGTGCGCGTGTCGGTGACGTGCAGCGTGCCGTACAGATACGACGCCGGCCGATCTGGAAAATCATCGTGCTCGATCTTCCACAATGTGTTCCGCCCGTTCGGCATCGCGTCCGCCGCCGCGCGAACGCGCGTGAAGGCAGCTGCGTCGCGGGCTTTCATCTCGTCCAGCAGGTTCTTGCCTGGGCAGTTCGCCTCCTCCGCGCCGGCGGTCGAAAAACAGAGCGCCAGCACTGCCGAGGCAGTTGCGAGGGCGAGCAGCGGGCGATGGAATGGCATGGCGGTACGCTTTCGTGACAATCGGGAACAGCGGCAAAGGTAAAGACAGGGGATCAGGCGCGCGGATGAAAAGCCTGGTGTGCGGCCAGCAGACGGTCGCGGTCGACCTCGGTGTAGATCTGGGTGGTCGACAGGCTGGCGTGGCCCAGCAACTCTTGAATTTGTCTGAGATCGGCGCCGGACGACAGCAGGTGCGTCGCAAACGAATGCCGGAGCGCGTGCGGCGTCGCCGTCTCGGGCAACTTAAGCTCGTCGCGCAGGCGTTCCATGGCCAGCTGGATCAGGCGCGGGTTCAACGCCCCGCCCTTGGCGCCGCGGAACACCGCCTCGGAAACCTCCAGCGGATAGGGGCAAAGGTCGATGTAGCGCTGCACCGCCTGCTGCGTCACCGGTAGGATCGGCACCAGACGCTCTTTTCCGCCCTTGCCGGTGATCACCAGCACGTCAGTCCCCGGCGTCGGCGCTTGCCGTCGCGTCAGCCCCAGGGCTTCCGAGAGCCGCAGCCCGGCGCCATACAGCAGCAGGAAGACGGCCGTATCGCGCGCCGCAATCCAATCGAGATCGGCCGCCATACCGCCGTCGACGACCGCTGCCGCGCGCTCGACGGTCAACGGCTTGGGCACCGAATGCGGCACCTTCGGCGAGCGGATGCGCGTGAAAGTCCGGTTGCGAAGCGCGCCGCACTCTTCCAGCCAGCGGAAGAACATGCGCAGCGCCGACAGCGTGCGAGCCATCGTCCGGTTTTCGAGCCCCAGGCGGCGGCGATGCGCCAGAAACGCACGCACGGTGCGGGCGTCCAGCGCTTCGAGGTCGGCACGGCAGGCTGGTCGCTCGACCCGCTCGCCGAGCCATTCGATCATCTGCCTGAGGTCGCGTCCATAGGCCACCAGCGTCGCGGGCGCGAGGCCCCGATCATGGCTGAGCGAGGCAAACCAGCCCTCGATCAGGCATGCGAGATCCGGCTCCATCGGCGGCCATGGGCCGGGACGGTCTGTCGAACAGACGCCTGCTGCTGCTGCCGCTGCCATAAGGCCTCGCCTGGGTTTCCCGTCAACCATTGGCAAACTTGCGTTAAGGGCGCCTTAAGGTGGCCTCACGTGCGGGTGTTGCCGCCAAGCGGCTTGGGCACCGGCCTTGCTGTGGACGGAGTGCCGGCGGGCGGCTGGCCGCGGGTTGCGAGCACCACCGGCGTCGGTGCACCACCATGCCCGCCCAGTGGGGCCGGCTTGGCCGGTGCGCGGCGGCGCTTGTCCACGTCCGCCTTCTGCAGGTGACGCCCACTGTCCAACAGTTCCGCCACGTACTGCTCGTAACTGATGCCAGCCGCCTCGGCGCGCGCCACCCGGAACTTCAAAACCGCCATGGACGGCGGTTTCCACGCCTCTTTATGGGCTTTGCTCCAGCAATACCGGCGCCAGCGATAGCCGGGCTCCTCGTCGAGCGATGGCCCGCCGTTGTGGCCCAGCCGCTCCGCCGACAGCGCGACGTCGCCGATGCCCCAGGTGAGAATGGGCTCGGGCGGCATCGTGCCGCCAAAGCGTTTCAGGCGCTGCGCGCGGTCTCGGTCGTGACGGTCACCCATGATAAATCCAGCGGAGCAGCGATCCAGCAGACAGAGGCCAATCGGCAGACAGTGTTGCGCCGGGCTTGTGCGCCCGCTCGCCGCACGACAGTATCACAGTCTGTCAGAATACAAGACGGGCACGGCGACCGCCGCCATCGTGGTGCGGCATGAAGGGGATGAACTTGGCACTCCGATTTGTCTACGGCTTTCTGGCCGCGGTTGCAGCCGTGCTGCTGGTGCATCAGCCCGTCATTGCGGCGCTTGTGGCGGCAAAAATCATCCCGTCGGTTGCCTACAACATGGAGCCTCTGAAGACCGCGCCGGTTGTCCTGGCGTCGCTGTTCAGCGGCATCGGGCTCAAGGGCTGGCCGATCCTGGCCAACCTGATGTTCTGGGGTGGTCTGTGGGGCGCGTTCTACGGCGTTGCAATGGCGCCCTGGCCGCTTGCGGCATGGCTCAAGGGCCTGCTGCTCGGCGCTATCGTCGTTGTCGGCGGCAACTGGCTGCTGGTGCCGCTCATCAAAGGCCAGCCCTTGTTCGGTGGCTTCGATCCCTGGCGTATGATGATCACAACCGTCATCAACGTGCCCTTCGGGGTCGCGACGGGGGTGTTCTACGGCCTCATGCGGCAAACGGCTCGGTAAGCCGCCTCACTGCGCCGTGCGGCTCGCAAACACGATACCGCGCCGGAGCAGGAACACGACGATGAAGCTGGTGCCGACCGCGGCAATCTTGCCGACCATCGCCGGCAGGTGCGCGACGTCGGTCGCCAGATGGATCAGCGCCCAGGTGATGGCCAGCCCTACACATCCGGAAACTGCAAACTCGCCGAAGCGGCGGGCGCTGGTCTTGTCGGAGGTCTGCGTCGCAAACACATAGCGCGACGACAGCACATAGTGGACGACGAGACCGACCGAGTAGCCGACGATGCCCGCCAGTGACGCGCGCATGCCGCCGATCACCAGCCCATTGAACACGGCCAGATCGACGCCGTGGGCGACCACGCTGACGATGGTGTAATAGGACAGCTCCGGCATCAGCCGCGCGAGTGGCGCGACCAGCGAGTGCAACAGACCGGATCGTGTGGCCAGCGTGATCATATAGGGTCCGGTTTGGTTGCCGCGTCAGCCCACTGCAGGTGGCACGGCGGTTCGCTTACGCCGCAGCGCCAACCTTGCGCGGCACCATGCGGACGCTCTTCAGCGCCTGCTCGGCGCCCGAGTTGCCGGCCTCGTGATATTCGGCGTCCTCGTTGACGTTCCAGATGTCGAACACCTGTTTGCCGGCGATGATGTTTTCGACCGTCAGCATGGCGGTCATCATCGCATGGTCCTGGTTGTTGTACTTGTGCATGCCGTTGCGGCCGACCAGATGCAGGCCGGGATAGCTTTCGGCCAGTTCCGTGCGGATCGTCTCGACGTTGGCCTTGTAGCTGTCGTCGTAGACCGGATAGGCTTTTTTCTGGCGCACGACGCAGCCGTCCTTGATGTCGTCGGCGGTGACGAGGCCGATCTCGGCCAGCTCCTTGGTAGCCAGCGCGATCAGGTCGGAGTCGGACGCGGCCCACAGGCCATCGCCCTCGAAGCAGAAGTATTCCAAGCCCAGGCACGATTGCGTCGTGTTGGGAATGAGTTCCGGCGACCACGAGCGGAAGTTCTGGATGCGTCCAACCTTGACGCTCGGCTCGTGGATGTAGATCCAGTTGTCGGGGAATAGGTCTGGTTTTTCGACGATCAGCGCCACGGTGAGGAAGTCGCGATAGCGCAGTTTCTTGGCGGTCTCTGCGCATTTCGGCTGTTTGGAGAACGAGGTCACGAGCTCGGTGATCGGCGCCGACGAGATGATGTGATCGGCGGTGAAGGCGCGCATTTCGTTGCGCGTGTTGCGCGCGATGATCGCATAGCGCTTGGTCTTGTCGTCATAGGTGATCGACTGCAGCGTGTGGCCCATGTGGATGACACCGCCCTGCGCGCGCGTCTTGGCGGCGGCCGCGTCCCACATCATGCCCGGACCCTTGCGCGGGTACTGGAAGCTTTCGATCAGCGTCTTGATGACTTCGCCGTCGTGCGCTTTCGTGCCGTCCTTCTTGCCTTTTGGCGTCATCGAATTGCGGAGCGCGCTCGACATGGCGGTCCACAAGTCCAGGCCCTTGATGCGCTGCGCCGCCCAGTCGGCGGAAATGTCGTCGCAGCTCATGCCCCACACTTTTTCGGTGTAGGTCTTGAAGAAGATCGAGAACAGCCGCTCGCCGAACTGGTTGGCAACCCACTCGTGGAACGTCACCGGCTTTTCATTGGGGAACGCCTGCTTGTACATGAACGACAGCACGCACAGGCCGCTCTCGACGACGCCAAGGTTGCCGAGCGCTTCGAAGGCCTTCAGCGGATAGGAATAGTATTTGCCGTCGTAGTAGATCCGCGACAGCCGGGGCCGCTCGATGAAATCCTGCGGCAGGATTTCCTTCCACAGGTCGACCACTTCCTTCGACTTCGAGAAGAAGCGATGGCCGCCGATGTCGAACAGGAAGTCCTTGTAGTTTGCCGTGCGGCTGATGCCGCCGACGTAGACCGGATCGGCCTCGATGACGGTCGTCGAGATGCCCTGTTTGGTCAAAAGGTAACTCGAGGTCAGCCCCGCAGGGCCGGCACCGATCACGAAGACCTTCGAATGGGGGATCTCGGCAGGCACCATGACGACCTCGATTGAGTTCGCGTCGCGTGGGCGCCCTTAACGGGATGGGGCCGACGCGCCGCTTGCAGCACGTGCCCAGGTCTTAACGAAAAAGTCTGAAGATTGGGTTTCCAACCGATGCAGCGTGGGACACTTGGAGGCGCCGCGTTAACCTTTGGCGGTCCTGGCGCTGAGGCGTGCGCGTCGCACAACTTTTCGTCATGGGCGCCTGTGCGGCCACGACGAACAAAAAAGTGGAATGCCGCGTACAGAGTACGGAGCAGGGTGAGTTTTGTGTCGCTTTAATCTGACGCTTCGTTACCCAGCAGCCCCGAATCGCTTGGCGATATAGTTTTCCACGATCGCCTTGAACTCGGTGGTGATGTTGGCGCCGCGCAAGGTCATCGCTTTCTTGCCGTCGATGAAGATGGGGGCTGCCGGTTGCTCGCCGGTGCCGGGCAGCGAGATGCCGATGTCGGCATGCTTGCTCTCGCCGGGGCCGTTGACGATGCAGCCCATCACCGCGAACGTCAGGTTTTCGACGCCGGGATACTGCTGCTTCCACTCGGGCATGCGGTCGCGAATCATGAATTGCACGTCGCGCGCCAGTTCCTGGAAAACCGTCGACGTCGTGCGCCCGCAACCCGGACAGGCCGCCACGATCGGCATGAAGGCGCGCAGCCCCATGGTCTGCAGGATTTCCTGCGCCACCTTGACCTCGAGCGTGCGGTCGCCGCCCGGCTCCGGTGTCAGCGAGACGCGGATCGTGTCGCCGATCCCCTGCTGCAGCAAAATGCCCATGGCAGCCGTCGACGCGACGATACCCTTGGAGCCCATGCCGGCTTCCGTCAGCCCCAGGTGCAGCGCGTAGCGGCACCGTTCGGCGAGCATCCCATAGACGGCCACCAGATCCTGCACGGCGGAAACCTTGGCCGAAATGATGATGCGACCGGCGCCGAGCCCCATGCTCTCCGCCAGTTCCGCCGACATCAACGCCGACTGCACGATCGCCTCGTGCATCACGCCCCGCGCGGTCTTCGGGCTGGCGCTCTTGGCGTTTTCGTCCATCAGGTGGGTCAGCAACTCCTGATCGAGTGAGCCCCAGTTGACCCCGATCCGCACGGGTTTGTTGTATTCGAGCGCCTTTTCGATGATGGCGCCGAACTGTTTGTCTTTCTTAGCCTTGAAGCCGACGTTGCCGGGATTGATGCGATACTTGGCCAGCGCTTCCGCGCACGCGGGATTGTCGGCGAGCAGCGTGTGGCCGATGTAGTGGAAATCTCCCACCAGCGGCACCGTCACGCCCCGCTTGTCGAGTTTCTCGCGGATGTGCGGCACGGCTTTGGCGGCCGCGTCCCGGTCCACCGTGATGCGCACCAGCTCTGAGCCGGCCCGCGCCAGTTCGGCCACCTGCTTCACCGTCGCCTCGATGTCGGCGGTGTCGGTGTTGGTCATCGACTGCACCACGATCGGCGCCTCGCCGCCGACGATGACGGCACCCACCTGGACAGGCACGGACGCGCGGCGAGCAGCGGGAAGCAACGTGGTCATCGATCAGCACCCGAGGTTGGAACGCCCGTCCCTATAACCCAAGTCGCCCTACTCGCGAAGCCTCCCGCCGCCGCGTCAACTGAGAGGCGCCTGGTTCAGCCGATCTCGACGATGCTCTGTGGCGCCGGGCGTGACATGGCAAACGACGGGCGCGCTTCGAGCCGGTCCGAAAAGGCTGCAAGGCGTGGCAACGAGGTCCGCCAGTCGTGCTCCGGCAGGCGCAACGTAACGTAGCCGAGCGCGGAGCCTGCGGCGATATCAGCCAGGCCGAACGTATCGCCCACCAGCCAATCCCGATTGCCCAGGATGCGATCGAGTTCCACCAAGCCTGCGTCCACCTTGGCACGCTGCCGGACCACCCAGTCGCGGCTCTGCAGGTCCGGCTTGCGGCGCGCTTCCAGCGCAATGAGCACCACCGCATCCGACACGCCGTCGGCGAGCGCCTCCATCAGTTTTGCCTGCACGCGCAGGGCACCGGCCAGGGGAATGAGCGGCACAGTACCTGCAATCGTATCCAGATACTCAAGGATCACGCTGCTCTCGTAGAGGGCCGTGCCGTCATCGATGAGTAAAATTGGAATCTTGCCGAGCGGATTGTGGGTTGGCGCAACGGTGCCCGGATTCCAGGGAACCGTCAGTTCCTCGACGAACGGCAGCGCCTTCTCATGCAGGGCAATGCGCGCCTTGCGGGCGTAGGGGCTGGGGCTGGCGATGATCAGCTTCATGCGACCACCTTTCCTTGATACACGATGCCTGGATCAGCCGGCGCCGGGGATGTTGCGGTCGAAGCCGACGTGAACTTCGAACTCGCCGGCGCGCGCGCCTTCCGGCACGGTGAAGCTGAGTTCGCGCACGGCCGAGAAGTAGCCAATGGGCTTGTCGAGCGCGACGGGCACGTCGATCCGCACGGCATCCTGTGTCACCCGCTCGCGCTTAGCGTCGGTGACGACCACGGTGAGTGGCAACTGCACGTTGCCGGTCTTGCCCTTGGGTCCGAGCAGCACTTTGCCGGAGAACCCGTACTTGACGAACACGCGGCCATTATCGACGCGGCATTCCCGCGCCGTCTTGGTGATTTCGCCGCGATGCATCACGGCGAGGCCATCGCCGACGCGGCCGGCTTCGAAAATGGTGACCTGTCCGTCGCGGCTCCAGACGGTGAATTTCGGGCACCCGCCCGCTGCGTCCGCCGTGGCGGCAGCTTCGGGTTGGTCGGCCTTGGCCGCGGTCAGCAGGCTTTCATTCGTAACGCCGGCTGTCTCAGTTTTGGCGGCGCTGGAGCCACCGAACAGCCCGCCGCCGAGACCCGACGTCAACGACGACATGCCGCAGCCGCCGAGCGATGATCCCGCCAGCGTCAGCACAGTTGCGGCCGTCACTACGCGGGCACGCTGCGAGATGATCTCGCGCAGGCCGCCGATTTTTGCAGTTGTCGTCACGCGTGCCGTCCCAACTCTTGCCGGGCCACCTGGAGCCCGATATGCCGTTTCGATCTCACGCACGGGTGTCATGCTGTGTTCGTTACCGAATGCACATCATCCGCCACTCTGCGCTCGACCGAATCGGCTCCCCCTGCCAATTCTCTAGCATTCCCCTGCAGTCCTGGACAATGTGGCCAGTCGTTGCAGTGTTTCGTCATCCCTTCGCCCAGCCAAGCCTTCGCCCAGCCAAGCCAGCTACCCAACCACGTGTCTCAGCCGGGAACTCACCCTTCATGTCGTCCGCACCTCAGCCCCGAGATAAGTCGCCAGCCACCGCGGCCCTGCCCCCGCTGCATATCCTGCTGGCCGCCCCCCGCGGCTTCTGCGCCGGCGTGGACCGGGCCATCAAGATCGTCGAGCTGGCACTGGAACGCTACGGCGCGCCGGTCTACGTCCGGCACGAGATCGTCCATAACCGGCACGTTGTTGACCAACTTAAGGCAAAAGGCGCCATCTTTGTGGAAGAGCTGGACGAAATACCTGTCGGCGACCAACTCAGCGACCGGCCTGTGATCTTTTCGGCACATGGGGTGCCGAAGTCCGTGCCCGCCGACGCTCGCGCCCGCAACATGTTCTACCTCGACGCCACGTGCCCGCTCGTCTCGAAGGTGCACGTGGAGGCCGAACGCCAGCACGGCGAGGGCCGCCATATCGTGCTGGTGGGGCACGCGGGCCATCCGGAAGTGATCGGCACCATGGGCCAATTGCCCGACGGCGCGGCTACTTTGGTGGAAAGCGTCGAGGACGTGGCACGCTTCGTGGTCCCCGATCCGGCCCGGCTGGCGTATGTGACGCAGACAACCCTGTCTGTCGACGACACGGCGGCGATCGTGGCCGCCCTCCAGGCGCGGTTCCCCGGTATCGCCGGCCCGCACAAGGAAGACATTTGCTACGCCACCACCAACCGACAGGAGGCGGTGAAGGCCATCGCCAGCCGCGCCGAGCGGATGCTGGTCGTCGGCGCCCCCAACAGCTCCAACTCGCTGCGGCTCGTCGAAGTGGCCAAGCGCAGCGGCTGCGGGGACGCGGCACTGGTCCAAGAGGCGTCCGAAATTCCGTGGGCCATGTTCGAAGGCGTTCGCACCATCGGCATCACCGCCGGGGCGTCGGCGCCGGAGGATCTCGTGCAGGGCGTGGTCGATGCCTTCCGCAGCCGTTATGCCGTGACGACGGAGGACGTCGTCACCCGCGTCGAACGGGTCGCCTTCAACGTGCCGCGCGCCCTGCGCGACGCACCGAACGCGTGAGGGCGCGACCGATGGCTGTCTACACGGACGTTTCCGAAGCCGAACTCGCGCGCTTCGTCGATGCCTATGGCCTCGGCCGGCTGCGCGCCTACCAGGGCATCACGCAAGGCGTTGAAAATACCAACTACCGCGTCGACACCGACCAGGGCCGCTTCGTGCTCACTCTTTATGAAAAGCGCGTCGAGGCGTCCGATCTGCCGTTCTTTCTCGGGCTGATGGAGCATCTGGCGGCGCGCGGCCTCAATTGCCCGCTGCCGGTGCGTGACCGGGAGGGCGTCGTCCTCGGCACATTGGCGGGGCGGCCGGCGGCGCTGGTCACGTGGCTCGAAGGCGCCTGGCCGCGGACGCAGACGGCTGGCCAGTGCGCGGCCCTCGGCGCGGCGCTGGCCGAGATGCATATCGATGGTGCGGGCTTTGCGCTCAAGCGCGCCAATGCGCTCGGCCTTGCCGGCTGGCGGCCGCTGTTCGACAGCTTCGCCGCCGAGGCCGACAGCATCGTTCCGGGCCTGCGCGACACGATCGCGCGCGAACTCGATGCGCTTGAGGCACGGTGGCCGCGCGGCCTGCCCGAGGGCGTCATCCACGCCGATCTGTTTCCCGACAACGCCTTTTTCATCGGCGACGCGTTGTCCGGTATTTTCGATTTCTACTTCGCCTGCAACGATGCCTTGGCCTACGATCTGGCAGTCTGCCTGAATGCCTGGGCGTTCGACGCGGCACATGCGTTCGACGCGGAAAAGTCCCGGCGGATGGTGCAAAGCTATCACCGCGCCCGGCCGCTTTCGCCCGCCGAGCGGGCCGCCTTGCCGCTGTTGGCGCGCGGTGCGGCCCTGCGTTTCCTGCTGACACGCGCCTACGACTGGATCAACACCCCACCAGGCGCCAAGGTGGTGCGCAAAGACCCGCGGGAATACCTGGCCAAGCTCGCCGTCCACCAGGGCGTGCGCAGTGCCGCCGCCTATGGCATCGAGGATTGAGTGCATGACCGATCAAGCCGCCGCGCCCTCGGCGCTGCCGCAGGTGACGATCTTTACGGACGGCGCGTGCTCGGGCAACCCGGGCCCGGGCGGCTGGGGCGCGATCCTGATGAGCGGACCACACCGCAAGGAACTGTCCGGCGGCGAGGCGATGACGACCAACAACCGCATGGAATTGCTTGCCGCGATCGAATCGCTGGAGGCGCTCAAGCAGCGCTCGGACGTTGTGCTGACCACCGACAGCGCCTACGTCAAGGACGGCATCTCCAAGTGGATCTTCGGCTGGAAGAAGAAGGGCTGGGTGACGGCCGACAAAAAGCCAGTCAAAAACACCGAGCTCTGGCAACGGCTGGATGCGGCGCGCCTCAAGCACAAGGTCGAGTGGCGGTGGATCAAGGGCCACGCCGGCCACACGGAAAACGAACGGGCCGACGAACTTGCCCGCGCCGGCATGGCGCCTTACAAGAAAAAGGGCCGCCCGGCCGGCTGACTTTCGGGGCCACGCTCCGTCGGCGGGACAACTTTTTAGATATTGCATGGCAGCATTGTCACACTGCAGGTGAACGGGGATGGCTTGTCACGCCTCTGTCATCCAGTTGAAATGCCCCAAATTGGGCTGATTCGTGCCTGTAAACTGAGAATGCGGGTGATTGCGCCGGTATGCAGCGGCAATCGGGTCCGCCATGGTGAGGGCTTTCGAATGAAACGGGGCGCGCGTATAAGCCAGCGCCGCCGTCGACTTTTCCAGTGCGCGACGGGCATCAAGACAAGAGCGAGATGCCTCCCATGGCACAAGCCTCAGCGCATGCCGGAACGACACACGACCAGAAAGAAACGCAAGGACATGGGCACCTCGGGGCCTTGATCCTCGGCTGCATCGGCGTCGTCTATGGCGACATCGGCACCAGCCCGCTGTATGCGATCAAGCAATCGGCGACGGCCATCAAGAAGGGCGGCGAACTCGATGCCGAGGGTGTCATCGGCATGTTGTCGATGATGTTCTGGTGTCTCATTCTCATCGTGACGATCAAATACGTCATGATCCTGCTGCGCGCCGACAACAAGGGCGAGGGCGGCACCTATGCGCTCATGTCGTTGGCGCAAACGGTGTCCCCGGGCAGCACCAAATTTCTGACAGCCCTCGGCGTGGCCGGCGCCTCGTTCTTTTACGGCGACGCGATCATCACGCCGGCTGTTTCGGTGCTGTCGGCCGTCGAAGGCCTCAATCTGGTGACGCCGGCGCTGGAAAAATGGGTGCTGCCGATTTCGGTCATCATCCTGGTCGGGCTGTTTTCGATCCAATCGCGCGGCACGGGGCGCATGGCCGGCTATTTCGGGCCGATCATGGTGCTGTGGTTTGTCGTCTTGCTGGTTGGCGGGTTGGCTCATATCGGCGACGACCGGCGCGTCTTCGAGGCCATCAATCCCCTGCGCGGCGTGCACTACGTCGTCTCGCACGGATTCGATGGATTGATCGTGATGGGGCTGGTGTTCCTGGCCGTCACCGGGGCGGA
>JANYHP010000013.1 GCA_025359005.1 Hyphomicrobiaceae bacterium
GTCGACCTGTGGCGTCCCTTCATTGAGGAGAAGGGCGGCAAGACTCTCGCCAAGTTGCAGAAGACGCAACTCGACCAGCGCGCCTTCGGCCAGATCACGCGCGACCTGCTCAACGATCTGAACCTCACCGAGGGCGCTTCAGAAGGCCAGCAGGACGACGGCGAGGACAAGGAACAGGATCAGCCCTCCGAAGGCGGCGACGCCGAAGCACAAGAGCAACAGGACGGCGGCGACCAACAGGATCAGCCCACCGACGAACAGCGCGCCGAGGGCGAGGAAGGCGAGGACAGCGAAACGAGCGAGAACGCCGAAGCCGACATGCACGACGGCGAGGACGACGGCGACGACATGGCCGACAGCCCCGAGCCGTGGCGGCCCAACCACAACGTGCTCGATAACCCCGAGGCGTTCGGCTACAAAGTCTTCTCGCGCGCCTCCGACGAGGAAATCGAGGCCGACAAGCTCTCCACGCCCGACGAGTTGGAGCGCCTGCGCACCTTCCTCGACAAGGAGCTGCGCAACCTGTCGAGCGCGGTGGCCCGCCTCGCCAACAAGCTGCAACGCAAGCTGATGGCGCAGCAGAACCGTTCGTGGGATTTCGATCTCGAAGAGGGCATGCTCGATCCCGCGCGCCTCACCCGCGTCATCATCGATCCGATGTCGGCGCTCTCGTTCAAGCGCGAACGCGACACCGATTTCAAGGACACCATCGTCACCCTGGTGCTCGATAATTCCGGCTCCATGCGCGGCCGGCCCATCATGGTGGCTGCCTGCTGTGCCGACATTCTCGCGCGCACGCTCGAGCGCTGCGGCGTCAAGGTCGAGATCCTCGGCTTCACCACCAAGGCCTGGAAGGGCGGACAGGCGCGCGAAGCCTGGCTCGCCGCCGGCAAGCCGCAGAACCCCGGTCGCCTCAACGACCTGCGCCACATCATCTACAAGCAGGCCGACGCGCCGTGGCGCCGCTCCAAGCGCTCGCTGGCCTTGATGATGCGCGAGGGCCTGCTGAAGGAGAACATCGACGGCGAAGCGTTGGCCTGGGCGCACCGGCGCCTGCTTGGCCGCCAGGAGAACCGCCGCATCCTGATGATGATCTCCGACGGCGCGCCTGTCGACGACAGCACGCTGTCGGTCAACTCCGGCAGCTATCTCGAGATGCACCTCCGCCAGGTCATCGACGAGATCGAGAACCGGTCACCCATCGAACTCATCGCCATCGGCATCGGCCACGACGTCACGCGCTACTACAAGCGCGCCGTCA
This sequence comes from Hyphomicrobiaceae bacterium, assembly GCA_025359005.1. GTDB lineage: Bacteria > Pseudomonadota > Alphaproteobacteria > Rhizobiales > Hyphomicrobiaceae > JABFRJ01. The sequence continues at coordinate 1,262 of JANYHP010000013.1, forward strand.
CCATCTCCGATCCGTCGGAATTGGCCGGCGCGATGACCGACAAGCTCGTCGAACTGTTCGGTGAAACCAGCGGACCCCAGCCCGCCACCAGGAGCGCTGCACCCTCCCGCCGCAAGACAGGGTGAGGCAAGACAGGGTGAGGCCAGCGCGCGAGCGCTGCGCCCTCAGGTGGGCAAGGAACCGCTGGCCTACTGCGACACGACCTTGCCGCCGGCTTCGGCACCCCACACGGCCTTGACGCGGGCGTCGCGGCCGCAGCCGGCGCGATAGCTGTAATAGCGACCCGGGTCTTTGACGTGGAAGTTCTGGTGATAGTCCTCGGCCGCCGTGAACGGACCAGCGGCCACGATCTCAGTCGCGATTTTCTGCTTGAAGCGGCCGCTGGCGTCGAGCGCGGCCTTACTGGCGTCGGCGACTTTCTTCTGCGCTTCCGAGTTGGTGAAGATCACCGTCCGGTAGCTGTCGCCCCGGTCGCAGAACTGCCCGCCAACGTCCAACGGATCGATCGTGCGCCAGAAGATGTAAACCAGCCGCTCGTAGGTGACCTTGGCCGGGTCGAACTTGAGTTGCACCGCCTCGGCGTGGCCCGTGCCTCCGTAGACCACCTGCTTGTACGTCGGGTTGGGCGTTTTTCCGCCCATGAAACCCGACACCACAGAGACGACGCCGTCCACCTTCTGGAAATCAGCCTCCACGCACCAGAAGCACCCGCCAGCAAACGTCGCCGTCTCGAGCGCGGCGGGCGCTGTCTGGGCGACGACCGGGGCCAGCGGACCAAGCGCCGCCACACCGATCAGGGATGCATATGCGAAAAATCGGCGGGTGATTGAGGTGCGCACGCTGGTCCCTTTGTTTGTTAAGAGGTCTGGCGAGAAAGACGCGCCTCGGAGGCCCGTCCGTATTTTCGGGCGCCTTAAGGCATCCCGCACTCTGACCGCGCACCCCCAAGGAGGGTTTCCAAAGGCCTCAGGCCAATGGCTGCTTCAAAGGGCAGAGCCCTTTGCCTTTGTCGCACCATGCGCCGGAGCATCAGCCCGTCGCCTTGGGGACGAACTTCATCGCCACGCCGTTCATGCAATAGCGCTTGCCGGTCGGCTTGGGGCCATCGTCGAACACATGCCCCAGGTGCCCGCCGCACTGCGCGCAATGGACCTCGGTGCGAGTCATGAAATAACCGCGATCGACCGACGTGCCGACAGCATTCTCGATGGGGGTGAAAAAGCTCGGCCAGCCGGTGCCACTGTCAAACTTCGCCTCGGAGGCGAACACCGACAGGTCGCACGCAGCACAAGCGTACGTGCCCGGCGTGTAGATCTTGTCGAGCGGGCTGGTGCCGGCGCGTTCGGTACCATGGTCGCGCAGCACGTAATACTGCTCGGCGGTGAGCGACTTTTTCCATTCCTCGGGGGTCTTGGTCACACGGAACGTTTCTTTGTTGGCGCCGGCGTGCCCACGTGCCACGAAACCGAGGCTGGCGGCGACGCTGGCACCGAGCGCTGTCGCGGAGAAGGTGCGGCGGGTCATCATGGTGGTCTCCTGTCTGATTTGCCGGAAGATACTGTTTCCACGGACGCAAGACCAGGGTGCGGGCCGTCAACTCGCGGTCATATCAGCGTGAGAAGCCCGTGACTGGCGGGTTGGCTGCAACCACTGTTTGTGTCTCTGGCTCCATTCAATACTTTGCAGTCGGCTGGTCTGCGGCTACGCTGCCGCAATTGAGCCTGAGGGCGGCGCCCCACCGCCGCTTTTCAGCCGGGACTGAGCCCGAATCGGCTTGGCATAAAGGTCTCGTTAGCCGAATCGGAGCGAGAAGAGACCGTCAAACATCGACGGACTTCTCTGGCCCTGGTGCAAGGCTGGTGGTCGCGTCTTCTGGGGGTTTGCATGCTGATTTCAGATACCGGCGCTTTCGACTTCGGTCACGACACATGCGCCCCGGCGCGCGCGTTGCAGGGCAAGCGCGTGCTCGTCACAGGCGTCAGTGCATCGAGCGGCGTCGATATAGCCCGCAGCTTCGCCGAGGCCGGCGCGCGTGTCGTGCTGCAATGCGTCGACGCCTCGCCTGAGATTGAGGCTTTGGCAACGCTACTGGCACCGATCGCCACCGAATTGTCCGTCCACTCCACGCCACTTTCGGGCGCCGATCAGATCGTGGCGTTCGCGCGCGGGGCCGTGGCCGAATTCGGCGGCCTCGACATGGTCGTCAACGTCGTGCCCTTGGACGGCGCCGCACCCACGGCTGGGGCCTCCATGCTCGAGATCGAGACCGCCGTGTCGGAAACACTGCTCGGCGCCTGCCTCATCGGCCGCGTGGCCGCCAACCGCATGCGCATGATGATGACCGATGGCGTGATCCTCACCGTCGCCACCTTGTCGGCCGGCGCGTCCCCGGCTGACCGCGCCTTCTGTCAGGTGGCGCGGGCGACACTCGCCGCCATGACCCGCCGTGAGGGCGAGGCCTGGGCCGGCCAGGGCATCCGCTTTGTCGGCGTCGCACCGGACGTGTTGGGCGTGGTGGCGGAACCCGCGTCGGGCCGCGAAGCCGATGTGGCGCAATTCGCCCTCTACCTTGCCGCCGGCAAAGGCACCGCGCTCACCGGCCTGACCCTCGACCTCGGACTGCTCGAACGCAGCTGAGGCGTCGTGCAACCGGCAGATTGCGGTCGGCCGCGGGTCTGTGTCAGAGTTTCCTCCACAGTGCGGTTTTGGCCGCCGAGGAGGACTGCATGGCACAGGACAGCATTCCAACCGCGCACGCAGCGTCATTCCGGCAAACCCCGTCGGCTAAGGGCGCCGCCACCGGCTACATGTCCGGCTTCGGCAACAGCTTTGAAACCGAAGCGCTGGCCGGCGCCTTGCCGGTGGGCCGCAACAGCCCGCAGAAATGCAGGTTCGGCCTCTACGCCGAGCAGCTATCGGGCTCGCCGTTCACCGCGCCGCGGGCCACCAACGAGCGCTCGTGGCTTTATCGCATCCGCCCTTCCGTGCGCCATTCCGGCAAATTCCGCTCAGCCGATAAGCGGCTGTGGCGCACTGCGCCCTGTGTCGAACTCGAAGTGCCCATCGGCCAGATGCGCTGGTCGCCGACGCCCTACCCCAAGACCGCGACGAGCTTCATCGAGGGCATCAACACGATGACCACCTGCGGCGATGCCAGCACGCAGGCCGGCATGGCCGCGCACATCTACTGTGCCACCCGTTCGATGACGGACGAAGTGTTCTGGAACGCCGACGGTGAGTTGCTGATCCTGCCGCAGGATGGCCGCATCCGCTTCGTCACCGAATTCGGCATCATCGATGCGGCGCCGGGTGAACTGGTCGTCCTCCCGCGCGGGGTTAAATTCCGTGCCGAACTGCCGGATGGCAAAGCCCGCGGCTATATCTGCGAGAACTACGGCGGCGCGTTCACACTGCCCGAGCGCGGGCCCATCGGCGCCAACTGCCTCGCCAACGCACGCGATTTCCTCACGCCTGTCGCCGCCTACGAGGACCTCGACCGCAAAGTACAGCTCACCGTCAAATGGTGCGGCAGCCTGTGGACCACGGAGCTTTCCGCGTCCCCGCTCGACGTCGTCGCCTGGCACGGCAATTACGCGCCCTACAAGTACGACATGCGCCGCTATTCCCCCGTCGGCGCCATCGGCTTCGACCATCCCGATCCGTCGATCTTCTCGGTGCTCGGCGCGCCATCCGAAACACCCGGCTCCAACAACGTCGACTTCGTCATCTTCCCCGAGCGCTGGATGGTGGCGGAAGATACCTTCCGCCCGCCCTGGTATCATCGCAACATCATGGCTGAATTCATGGGCCTCATCTACGGCCAGTATGATGCCAAGCCCCAGGGCTTCACCCCCGGCGGCATCAGCCTGCACAACTGCATGCTGACGCACGGCCCCGACGTTGAAGCGTTCGAGAAGGCCTCCAACGATCCGCTGCAGCCGCACAAGCTGGAGAACACCCTCGCCTTCATGTTCGAGACCCGCTACCCCCAGCGCGTCACCCGCTACGCCGCCGAACTGCCAACCCTGCAACCCGACTACGCCGACTGCTGGACCGGCCTCGACAAAAAATTCGACCCGACCGGAGTTTGACGGGGCAGTTGCGGCAAATACCAGTTTTTGGTATTGCTCAACATCCTTCGAGACCCAACTGATGAGCAAGAACACGTCCTTCAGTCTTGGCGACCATTTCAACGACTTCATCGAAAATCGGGTCGCGACCGGACGCTTTGGCTCGGCAAGCGACGTCGTTCGTGCCGGCCTGCGCCTGCTGGAGGAGCAGGAAACAAAGTTGGCTGCCCTGCGCACGGCCCTTGTCGAAGGCGAAAACAGCGGGGCATCGACGGACTTCGACATCGGCGCGTTCGTTGCAAAAAAGCGCGCGGCCCGAACGCGCGGTGGTCGCGACAAGTGAGCCGATTTGTTCTCTCGCCGCGTGCCCAAGCGGATCTCGACGAGATCTGGGATTTCACCGCCGCACGATGGGACGACGAGCAGGCTGAACGCTACATCCGCGAGCTTTGGCATGCGATCCAAGTCGTTGCCGGCGATCCCCGTCGCGGCCAGTCTTGCGACGACGTTCGGTATGGATATCGGAAATACGCGGCCGGGTCGCACATGCTATACTATCGGATGACCGGTGGCACCGTCGTCGATGTCGTCCGCATCTTGCACCAGAGCATGGACGCAGGCCGGTACTTGTGAGGCAGCCCGCGCACGATACCCATACACGCCGGGCTCCCTCGCGCTCCCCGACCAGGGCAATTGGTTGCCTTGCGTGCCTGCGCACGCGGGGCCCTGGCCCCGGCTTTGGCGCCGCACCAGCCAAGGCCCAAGGTCCCGACCCAAATGCCACAGTCGCCCCGTGGCCCCGCTGGACACGCCCTGGGCGATCGCGCATCAATGTAAAAAAGACTGCTGCACCCGTGGGGAGAATACTTTGACGACACCGCCCGTCGCACCTCTGCTGGAGGTGCGGGACGTGACGCTGCAATACAAGACCAAGCAGCATCTCGTCACCGCCACCTACAAGGTCAGCTTCGACGTCTACCAGTCCGACCGCTTTGTGCTGCTCGGCCCATCGGGGTGTGGAAAGTCGACATTGCTCAAAGCCATCGGCGGCTACATGGCGCCGACCGAGGGAACGATCTCGCTGAAGGGCCGACAGGTCCGCAAGCCCGGACCGGACCGCGTATTCGTGTTCCAGGAATTCGACCAGCTCTTGCCGTGGAAAACCGTCAAGCAGAACGTCATGTTCGCGTTGGAGAGCGCCGGCAAGGCACGCGGCAAGGCGGCGGCGGAACGGGCGCTAAACTATATCGACAAGGTCAACCTGACCAAGTTCGCCGACAGCTACCCGCACACGCTGTCGGGCGGCATGAAGCAGCGCGTCGCCATCGCCCGCGCCATGGCCATGGAGCCCGACGTCCTGCTGATGGACGAGCCGTTCGCGGCCCTCGATGCGCTGACCCGCCGCAAGATGCAGGACGAGTTGCTGCAGCTGTGGGACGAGATCGGCTTCACCATGCTGTTCGTCACCCATTCGATCGAGGAGGCGATCATC
>JANYHP010000014.1 GCA_025359005.1 Hyphomicrobiaceae bacterium
GGCCGACCACAGACACTATCAAACTTTATGACCAACTCGCCGCTCTCCCCGCCAACATGGTCGGTGAGATCGTCTCGGGCGCGCTGTACGCCCATCCCCGCCCTACGCGGGCGCACGGATACGCTGCAACCGAACTCGCCCGCGAGGTCGGCAATCCGTTTCGACGCAGACACGGCGGTCCCGGTGGCTGGATTTTCATCGCGGAGCACGAACTGCACCTGGGCGACAACGTGGTGGTGCCCGACATCTCCGGTTGGAAGATCGAACGTTATCCGGCGCACGAAACCACATCGTATTCGATCGTGCCGCCTGATTGGCTTTGCGAAGTCACGTCGCCCTCGACCAGACGGCTCGACCGCGTCCAGAAGCTTGCGATCTACGTCGAGTATGGCGTTGACCACTGCTGGTACGTCGATCCGATCGACAAAACGCTCGAAGTCTTCATCTTGGCCGAGGGCGCCTACAAAGTTGGGCCCGCCTTCGCCGACAATGACCGGGTCACCGCTCCGCCGTTCGAGGCCCACACGTTCGACCTCGGACTGCTGTGGGAGCCGTCGGCACCGGGATGATTTCCCGCGCCCGGTGAGCGCCGCTAGCAGCCGCTCGATCCTTGCCATCGCCCCCTTTTGCAGCTAGTCGGCGGCAACGCTTTTCCAATTGGACCGCCACTCGTGACCGACCTGACATCTCTTACCCTTGCTGCGGCCCGTGATGGGCTCAAGGCCAAGACGTTCTCGGCGACGGAGCTGACGACGGCGTTCGTCAAAGCCATCGACAAGGCCAACCCGCATCTCAATGCGTATGTGCTGCCGACGCCGGAGCATGCGCTGGCCCAAGCCAAGGAGAGCGACGCGCGGATTGCCAAGGGCCAGGCGCGGCCGCTGGAGGGGTTGCCGCTGGGGAACAAGGATCTTTTCGCGACCAAGGGCATCCGGACGACGGCGTGTTCGCGCATTCTCGACGACTTCAAGCCGACGTACGAATCGACCGTGGGGCAGAACCTTTGGGATGCCGGCGCCGTCATGCTCGGCAAGTTGAACAACGACGAGTTCGCCATGGGCTCGTCCAACGAGACGAGTTGCTTCGGCCCGGTAACCAACCCCTGGCGCCGCACGCGCGATGGCAAACTGGACAACACCAAGCTGGTGCCCGGCGGGTCGTCGGGCGGATCGTCGGCGGCGGTGTCGGCCAACCTGTGCCTTGCGGCGACCGCCACGGATACGGGTGGATCGATCCGCCAGCCGGCGGCACTGACGGGCACGGTCGGCATCAAGCCCACCTATGGCCGGTGCTCGCGGTGGGGCATCGTGGCGTTCGCGTCGTCGCTCGATCAGGCCGGACCCATTGCGCGCGACGTGCGCGACGCGGCGATCATGCTGCGGCACATGGCCAGCTTCGATGTGAAAGACTCGACCTCGGTCGATGCGCCGGTGCCGGATTACGAAGCGGCGCTCGGCAAGGGTGTGAAGGGGCTGCGCATCGGCGTGCCCAAGGAATACCGCGTCGACGGCATGAGCCGCGAGGCGCAGACGTCGTGGGATCAGGGGATCGCGTGGCTGAAGGCGGCGGGCGCCAGCATTCATGCGATTTCGCTGCCCCATACCAAGTATGCGCTGCCGGCCTATTACATCGTGGCGCCAGCCGAGTGCTCGTCCAACCTCGCCCGCTATGATGGCGTGCGCTACGGCCTGCGGGTGCCGGGCAAGGACCTGATCGAGACGTATGAGAACACGCGCGCCGCAGGCTTTGGCAAGGAAGTGAAGCGCCGTGTGCTGATCGGCACCTATGTGCTGTCGGCGGGTTACTACGACGCCTACTATCTGAAGGCGCAGAGGGTGCGCACACTGATCAAGCGGGACTTCGATCTGGCTTGGGAGACAGTCGATTGCGTTCTGACGCCGACGACGCCGAACCCGGCGTTCGGCTTTGGCGAAAAATCGGGTGATCCACTGGCGATGTATCTGGAAGACATCTTCACGGTGACGGTCAACATGGCCGGGCTGCCGGGCATCTCGGTGCCGGCGGGGTTGTCGAGCGAGGGCACACCGATCGGTTTGCAGTTGATCGGCAAGCCGTTCGACGAGGAAACGCTGTTCCGCGCGGCACATGTGATCGAGGACGCGGCGGGGCGGTTCCCGGTGCCGGTGACGTGGTGGGCGTGAGGGGCGGCGAAATCGGCGCCCTTGA
>JANYHP010000055.1 GCA_025359005.1 Hyphomicrobiaceae bacterium
GTCTTGCCGGTGCCGGGCGGTCCCCACAAAATGAGCGAGCCGAGACGGCGCGCGGCGAGCATGCGCGTCAGCGATCCCTCCGGCCCGACGATGCGTTCCTGCCCCACCACATCGCCAAGACGCTGCGGCCGTAGCCGGTCGGCGAGCGGCCGCGGCGCTCCCGCAGCGAGACCGGCAGCTTGGAACAGATCGCTCATGCACCCTCGCTAACGTCTCGGCGCTCAGGGCACCACGCCATCTGTCACCCGGTCCGCACCCGTCGTACCGCGCGGCGCGGCGGTCGCGCCCAGCAGCAGCAGCAGGCCAACCATGATCATGCTGCCGGCCGTGATCGCCAGGAAGCCGCCAATCGCCAGCGCGGCCGAACGCTTGATCAGATCCGGCACGTCGTCCATCACCACGACCGATTGCGCAGCCCCACTCCGCGCCGACGCTGCGTAGCGGATGCGCAGATTGGCGCGAGACAGCGCGTAGCCCAGCCGCAACTTGCGCGCCAGCAGTCGGCTGACGCCGACGCCCGATGCCATACGCATCTCGCCCCCCGGGTCGCGCCAGCTCAAATCGACCCGGCCGCCGGCGCCCGGCACAGCCACGGCACTCTCGATATTCGCAACCGTTTCGACGCCGCGCGCGACCTCGAACAGCACCAGCAGCGTGCGGCCGAACCCGAGCAGCGCCAGCCCGAGCCCGAGCAGCACGATGATCCGCGCGATCAGCAGCGTGGCACCGCTCCAATCGACCCCCAGTTGGCTTTGCATCTGCGCCTTCATCATGCCATCGACGTCCTGGGCACTTGCAACATCGCTGTTCGCCTGCAACGCACCCACCGCTCTTGGCGCGTGCTTTCTGGTGGCCGATGTCGCACAGTTTGCCACCGAGGGCGAGACGCGACGATCCGCGCGTGGGCGAAAGTCGCGGTGACCAGGCGCCGTTGCGGCGCGCAGTCGCACGATCGAATTGACGCATCAGCGGAGCTGTGACCTGTGTCGGGCGGTGCAAGGCGATGAATGTGGGGGCAGGATGCGGCGCGCGATCGATCGGAGACGGGTCTTGGCTGGGGCCGCCGCTCTCGGCGCGGCGACAGGGCACGGCATGGGTGGCGGCGCAGAAGCCGCCGAGACGGTCACGGTTGCCGTGTTGCGGTTCGTGTCGTCCGGGCCGTTGTTCATCGCCGAGGGCCGCGGATACTTCGCTGACGCCGGGCTGGACGTGTCGTTCAAATTCTTCGACGCGGCGCAACCGGTCGCCGTTGCCATTGCCTCGGGTGATGCCGACTTCGGCGCCACCGCCTACACCGCCGGGCTGTTCAACATTGCCGGCAAGGGCGTGTTGAAGGTGGTGGCGGCGCAATTCTCGGAAGTACGCGGGTTCGAAGGCTCAGCGCTGGTCGCCTCGGCCAAGGCCTATGCGGCCGGCCTCACCACGCCCGCCGCTCTCAAGGGGCACTCGTTTGCGCTGACACAGACGGGGTCGTCGTTCCACTACATGATCGGCGGCATCGCCGAAGCGGCTGGCATCGACCTCGCCGCCATTGATCTGAAGCCGCTGCAATCGGTCGGCAACATGGTGGCCGCGCTGCGGTCGGGGCAGGTCGATGCGACGATCCTGCCGGCCTTCATCGCCCGGCCGCTCGACAAAGAGGGCGCTGCCAAGATCATCGCCTGGGCGGGCGACATCGCGCCCTACCAGGGCGGTGCGCTGTTCACATCGGCGAAAAACGTCGCTGGCCGGCGCGGTACTGTCGAGAAATTCGTGACGGCCTATCAGCGCGGTGTCGCCGATTACCGGGCCTTGTTCGTCGACCACAACGCGGCCGACGAGACCGCGCTCGGCTTCATCCATAAGTACGTCTACGCCGACGAGGCTGCGACAACGGCTTACCCAAAGATCCGCGCCGGCGCGTTGTTTATCGGCCGCGATGCTGCACTCGACGGGGCCGACATCGCCCGCCAGATCGCCTGGTACAAGGCCAGGGGCTTCGTCGACGCGGCCGTGGACGCTCAAACCTTCGTCGACACCAGCTTCATCCCGCCGCTCAGCGCCGTGCCGAAGCTTTAGCGCACCACCGGCGTTGGAAGCTTCCGAGATCCCGCTCCCGATCGTGACCGGGTGAGGCGTCGCTAGTGTTCCGGCGCTGACATTTGCTTCCCTTCGCGGCATGTTGGTGAGCAAATGTCAGCGCCATAAGGAACACTAGCAACATTAGGTTTCTAGTGCAGCTTTTGCATCTGACGTT
>JANYHP010000056.1 GCA_025359005.1 Hyphomicrobiaceae bacterium
AGCGCGTTGAACACCACATCGGGCTTGAGGGTGGCGAGCGTCGTCGCCAGCGATCGATCGGCGTCCACGCGGGTGACCTTGAAGCCCTCGCTTTCCAGGGCTTTTGCACACTCATCTCCTGACGACAGCGACACCGCGCGCTCCGCAGACCAGCCGCCAAGCAGCACGGCCACGTGGGTCTCACTCGGGGTTCGATGCGCGGTCGTCATGAGCAGAAATCCAGCGATTCAGCGTTGATCCGTCACCTAACCGACGCGCGGGTCGCACACAAGGCGCGCGCTCGTCACCCCAAGGTCGTCGCGCGCGCCCACCATGTCGGGTGCGTCGCTGCAATCTCCTGCGCCAGTTGGTAGGCATCCGCCATCGTCGCCGTCCGCGCAAAGCACGTCGGCCCTGCCCCGGAGAGGCGCGCCTCCAGCGTTAGCGCATTGCCGCGCAGTGCGCTGAGCACGTCTGCAATTGCCGGAACCACCGCCGACGCTGCATCCTGCAAGTCGTTGCGGTTCGTTGGCGAGACGCCGCGCGGCGGTGGCAGCTGATCCGCTGGCAGCGACGGCGCTGCGAGATGACGAAACACCTGCCGCGTCTTGTCGGCCGGCACCGCAACACGCGGATTGACGAGCACCACCGCCATCGCCGGCAGCCCCAGGTGCACCCCCAACCGCTCGCCGCGCCCCCGCATCCGGCAAGTACGGCTGAGAAGACACACCGGCACGTCCGAGCCCAATTCAGCGGCCAGCCCCAACCAATCGACGTGGGCAGTCATCCGCGGATTTGCGCGCCGCAAAAGCCGCAGCACCGCCGCCGCATCCGCCGACCCGCCGCCGAGCCCCGCCGCGACAGGAAGATGCTTTTCGATCGTCAGCGCGCCCACCTTGAGATCCGGCCGTGCGGCCTTTGCAGCGGCCAGCGCCCGCAAGGCGAGATTGTCGCCTTCGATCAAGCCGCCGAACGGCCCATGCACAGCAACCGCCACCGGTGCGCCGACCGTCAACGTGACCACGTCCGCGATCCCGGCAAAGGCAACGACACTGTCGAGTTCATGAAAGCCATCCGCCCGCTTGCCGAGGATACGGAGTGTCCAGTTGACCTTGGCGCGGGCCTGCTCGGCGAGAACGGCGAACGTGTCTGCACTCACGAAAGCGGCACCGCGACGAACCGGAGATCGCCGCGACCATCCTCCAGGCGCAGCAGAATGGCCCTGCGCCCCGCTTTGCGAACCTTTTCGATGCTGGCACCCACGTCGGACACCGACGCCACCTGATCCTGCGCGGCTTCCACGATCACATCACCGACGCGCACGCCCTTCTGCGCCGCCGGTGCCACCGGGTCGACTTCCAGCACCACCACGCCCTTGACCTTGGCGTCGATGCCGAACTTCGCGCGCAGCTTTTCGTCCAGCGGCGCCAGCTTCAGGCCGAGTAAAGACTGCGGCTCGGCATCCGGTTTCTTGTCGGTCTTGTCCTTGTCAACCTTGTCGCCGTCCTTGGCTTTGGCGGCGACTTTCGTGGGCTTCTCGTCCTCGATCAGTCGGCCGACCGCGATCTTCAGCGTTTGCTGCTTACCTTTGCGCAGGATCTCCACATCGACGGTTTTCTCGACCTGCGTCTGCGCCACCGCCCGTGTCAGCGCCCGCACGCTGTTGACCTCGCGGCCATCGAATTTGACGACCACGTCGCCGTCCTGCATCCCGGACTTGGCTGCCGGCCCGTCGGCCGTCACGCTCTCGATGAGCGCGCCCGTGGGCTCTTTCAAGCCGAGGCTCTCGGCCATGTCCTCGCTCACCGAGCGGATCTTGACGCCCAGCCAGCCGCGCCGCGCCTCGCCGTATTTCCGCAACTGGTCGATGACCACCATCGCACTGTCGGACGGCACGGCGAACCCGATGCCGATCGACCCGCCCGACGGCGAGATGATCGCCGTGTTGATGCCGATCACTTCGCCGTCCATGTTGAACAACGGCCCGCCCGAGTTGCCCTTGTTGATCGCCGCGTCGGTCTGCAGGAATTCGTCGTAGGGGCCGGAATTTATGTCGCGTTGCTTGGCTGAAATAATGCCCAGCGTTACCGACCCGCCGAGCCCGAACGGGTTGCCGATCGCCATCACCCAGTCGCCCACCTTGAGCTTCGTCGACGATCCGAACGGCACTGCCATCAACGGCTTCTTGCCCGGCGTCACCTTCAGCACGGCAAGATCGGCCTTGGCATCTTTGCCGAGCACCTTCTCGACCTTCAGCTTGGTGCCATCGTTGAAGTTGGCGATGATCTCGTCCGCACCTTCGATGACGTGATTATTGGTGATGATGATGCCTTCCTTGGCATCGATCACGAACCCCGATCCCAGCGAGGAGGCCTTATGATCCTGGCTGCTCCCTTTTTTATTGAAGAAGTCGTCGAAAAATTCCTCGAAGGGCGATCCCTTGGGCACGCGCGGCAGCGGCACGCCTTCAGAGCCTTTGATCGTCTGGCTGGTCGAGATGTTGACCACCGCGTCGATCAGCTTTTCGGCCACCGGCGCCACGGACGTCGGCCCCCCGGCCGCATGCACCCCACGCGGCGCCATGCCGCCGATGGCCACACAGGCAACCGTCAGGGCCACGACACCTTGGCGGGCGCGGCGCGAGGCCGACTGGGTGGGCGAAGTCGAGGGCATGGGGGCGTGCTCCGGGGGCCTAGTGTGGCGTCGCGCCTTAATTGACCTGTGGCGCGGCGAGTGGGGCGTCAATTAAGGCGCGATAAACGCGACACTCAACTCATGATTTTTCTAGTGGCCTTCATGTCGCGCCAAAATCGAACTCGGTCGCGGCCATGATGCTATTTTGGCGCGACAGGCCACTAGTGTTCCGGCGCCGACATTTGCTACCCTTTGAGGTTGGCTCGAGAGCAAATATCGGCGCCATAAGGAACACTAGCAACATTAGGTTTCTAGTGCAGCTTTTGCATCTGACGTT
>JANYHP010000082.1 GCA_025359005.1 Hyphomicrobiaceae bacterium
ACCGTCTGGCGTCAGGGCGACAAGTACAACGTGCCGCGCATCATATTCTCCAACAAAATGGATAAGACGGGCGCTGACTTCTACATGTGCCTCGCCGACATCAAGGACAAGCTCGGTGCCAAGGCGGTGCCGATCCAGCTGCCGATTGGCGCGGAAGCCGATTTCAAAGGTGTCATCGATCTCATTGAGATGAATGCTGTTACCTGGGATGGCGACGGCAAGGACGCGAAAATGGTTGTCGGCCCGATACCGGCCGACCTGCTCGACAAGGCCAACGAATATCGCGCCGCCATGATCGAGGCCGCCGTCGACATGGACGACGATGTCATGGCATCCTATCTCGATGGGAAAGAACCTGATGTCGATACCATCCGTCGCCTGATCCGCAAGGCGACCGTGACGCGCGCATTTTATCCAATGATGTGCGGCTCGGCGTTCAAGAATAAGGGCGTGCAGACGCTGCTCGACGCGGTCGTCGACTTCCTACCGTCGCCGCTCGATCGCGAGGCCTATACCGGTATCGACCCCAAGAACGAACAGCCGATCCTGCGCAAGCCGGACGACAGTGAACCGCTGTCGATGATCGCCTTCAAGATCATGAGTTTCGAGCATGTCGGGTCGATCACGTTCTGCCGTATCTATTCCGGCAAGATCGAGCAGGGCATGGCCTTGGCGAATACCACGCGTGACAAGAAAGAGCGCTGCGGTCGCATGTATTTGATGCATGCCGCCGATCGCGAGGAAATCAAGGAAGCGTTTACCGGCGATATCGTTGCCCTGCAGGGGCTGAAAGATACGCGCACGGGCGAAACTCTGTGCGATCCGCAGAAGCCGGTGATCCTGGAAAAGATGGATTTCCCCGAACCGGTCATCGAGATGAAGATCGAACCGAAGACGAAGGGCGATCAGGAAAAGATGGCGCTGGCGCTGTACACGCTGGCGTTGGAAGATCCGTCGTTCCGGGTGGCTGTCGATCCTGAGTCGGGTGAGACGCGCATCAAGGGCATGGGCGAGCTGCATCTCGACATCAAGGTCGATATTCTGAAGCGTACGTATGGCGTCGAGTGCACGCCGGGCGCCCCGGAAGTTGCCTACCGCGAGTCTTTGGCTCGGGCGACGGAGGTCGATTACACCCACAAGAAGCAGACGGGCGGCACCGGCCAGTTCGCGCGGGTGAAGATGCGTCTCGAGCCGAACGAAATCGGCAAGGGCAACGAGTTCATCGCGAAGATCGTCGGCGGGACGATCCCGAAGGAATTCATTCCGGGCGTAGAAAAGGGCATCGAATCCGTCTGGACCAACGGCGTGTTGATTGGCTTCCCGCTCGTCGACATGAAAGTTACGCTGCACGATGGCGCCTACCACGAAGTCGACTCGTCGGCGATCGCCTTCGAAATAGCCTCGCGTCAGGCGATGCGTGAAGGCTGCGAAAAGGGTGGCATCAAAATCCTCGAGCCTGTGATGGATGTAGAGGTGGTGACACCGGGCGATTTCGTCGGCGGCATCATCGGCGACATCAATTCGCGGCGCGGTCAGATCAAGACGCAGGAAATGCGCGGCAATGCGACGGTCATTCGCGCCAACGTGCCGTTGGCGAACATGTTCGGTTACGTCAGTCAGTTGCGATCGCAGTCGACCGGCCGGGCATCCTACACGATGCAGTTCGCTCACTACGCGGAAGTGCCGCGCAACGTGGCCGACGAAGTCCGCAAGAAATACGCCTGAGTTTCCTATCCGCGCTGACGGCTGGCTCTATGCACGGCCTTGTCACTCGCACCTAAACTAAGGAGAGCCCCCCATGGCCAAAGCAAAATTCGAGCGCAACAAGCCGCATTGCAACATCGGCACGATCGGTCACGTCGACCACGGCAAGACCTCACTGACGGCGGCGATCACGAAGGTGCTGGCGAAGTCCGGCGGCGCGACGTTCACCGCCTACGACCAGATCGACAAGGCGCCGGAAGAGCGCGAGCGCGGCATCACGATCTCGACGGCGCACGTCGAGTACGAAACGAAGAACCGCCACTACGCGCACGTCGATTGCCCCGGGCATGCCGACTACGTGAAGAACATGATCACCGGGGCGGCGCAGATGGACGGCGCGATCCTCGTTGTGTCCGCGGCTGACGGCCCGATGCCGCAGACGCGCGAGCACATCCTGCTCGCCCGCCAGGTCGGCGTGCCGGCGCTGGTGGTGTTCATGAACAAGGTCGACCTCGTCGACGACCAGGACCTGATCGACCTCGTCGAGATGGAGGTGCGCGAGCTGCTCACGTCCTACAAGTTCCCGGGCGACACGATCCCGATCATCAAGGGTTCGGCGAAGGCCGCGCTCGACGGCACCAATCCGGAGATCGGCGAGAACGCGATCCTGGCTTTGATGGAAGCGGTCGACACTGCCATCCCGCAGCCAGATCGTCCGATCGACAAGCCGTTCCTGATGCCGATCGAAGATGTGTTCTCGATCTCGGGCCGCGGCACGGTGGTGACGGGCCGCATTGAGCGCGGCATCGTCAAGGTGGGCGAGGAAGTCGAAATCATCGGCATCCGCGACACCGTCAAGTCGACGGTGACGGGCGTGGAAATGTTCCGCAAGCTGTTGGATGAAGGTCGCGCGGGCGACAACGTCGGCGCGCTGCTGCGTGGTATCGAGCGCGAAGGCGTCGAGCGCGGTCAGGTTCTGATCAAGCCCGGCACAGTCAAGCCGCACAAGAAGTTCAAGGCCGAAGCCTACATTTTGACGAAGGAAGAAGGCGGCCGGCACACGCCGTTCTTTAACAACTACCGTCCGCAGTTCTACTTCCGCACTACCGACGTGACCGGTGTGGTGACGTT
>JANYHP010000298.1 GCA_025359005.1 Hyphomicrobiaceae bacterium
AAAGCGATAGACGTTGGCCGGGCTCATCGCCAGGTCCTTGGCGATATCGCCGACCGTCGTCTTCTGATAGCCGAGCGTGCGGAACAAACGTTCAGCGGTCGTCACGATCAGTTTACGCGTTTCCTGGTCCCGATGGACCGGCACGTCCGACATCGCCACTTCGTCCTCGATATTCTGCCTGAGCTGACGGCCCAGTATGCCCGCGCGCGCCATGAGTCGCCATTGACATATCGCATAGTGCCGCAGCGGACGGCAAACACCGCCACGCACCAGCCCGTTCGATTGGTTAGCGCACACGCCTCACTCGGCTGCGGCCCGCCGCGGAAAGGCTTGGACAGCGTCGGGCAGTACCAGGTCCGCGGCCGAAACGGCGGCAACATCGAGGCTGTTGCGGAACCAGACGGCATAGAGCGCTGGCAGGAATAGCAGGGTCAGGAACGTGGCGACGAACAGCCCCCCCATAATGGTGATCGCCATGGGGCCCCAGAACGCCGACCGCGACAGCGGGATCATGGCCAGGATTGCGGCAAGGGCCGTGAGAATGACGGGCCGCGCGCGGCGCACGGTAGCCTCCACGATGGCCTGCCGCCGCGTGTGGCCGGTTTCTACGTCGGCCTCGATCTGGTCGACGAGGATCACGGTGTTGCGCATGATCATGCCGGCGAGCGCGATGAGCCCAAGCAGCGCCACGAAGCCAAACGGCTTTTGAAATAGATTGAGCCCCAGCGACGCGCCGATAATGCCAAGCGGCGCCGTCAGGAACACCAGCGTGAGCCGCGAAAAGCTCTGTAGCTGGATCATCAGCAAGGTCAGCATTGCCAACGCCATCACTGGGAACATGGCAGCCAGCGAGGCGTTCCCTTTCTGCGATTCTTCCACGGCGCCGCCGATTTCCAAGCGGTAGCCGGCCGGCAGCTTGGCCCTGATGGCGGCGAGCGCCGGCCAGACTTCGGCGGTGACGTCAGGGGGCTGCACGCCGTCGATCACGTCTGCGCGAACGGTGATCGACATATCGCGATTGCGCCGCCACAAGATCGGTTCCTCGTGGACATAGGTGATCCTCACGATCTGGCCGAGCGGCACAGGAATGCCGTCGCGGGAGACGATGGCGAGGTCGGCGATGCGGCCGAGATCGGCGCGCTCGGACTTGGCGGCGCGAGCGATGACGTCGATCTTTTCGATGCCGTCGCGCACTTGCGTGATGGTGTAACCGGAGAGCAAGGTCGCCAGCGTCTGCGACAGATCCTGCGGCGTGAGCCCGAGGGCCCGCGCGCGCTCCTGATCGAGTTCGAGGCGGAGCGACGGCGTCTGCTCGTTCCAGTTCAAATGCGGGTCGACGACTTTTTTGTTGGCGCGCATGACGTCACGCACTTCGGACGCGATGGCGCGGACGGCCATGACATCGGCGCCGACAACGCGGAACTGGACGGGAAAGCCCACGGGCGGGCCGAAATTGAAGCGATCGACACGCACGCGGGCCTCAGCCAGTGCCCCGGCTGCGACGGCGGTCTCGATCTTGGTCTTCAGCCGTTCGCGGGCCTCGACGTTGGCCGCCACGATGACGATTTCGGCGAAAGCCTCGTTGGGGAGTTGCGGATTGAGGCCGAGCCAGAAGCGCGGCGAGCCCTGCCCCACATAGGCTGTGTAGGTTGCAGCATCCGCATCGCCCTGGAGCAGCTTTTCAGCATTTTTGGTGGTGGCCAGCGTGGCGCCGATGGCCGAGCCCTCGGGCAGGCGCAACTGGAAGAACAACTCGGGGCGTTCGGACAGCGGAAAGAACTGTTGTTGTACGAAGCCGAAGGCCACCACTGAGGCTGCAAAGACACCGAAAGTGGCTGCAACCACAACGTAGCGGCGCTTGACGCACCACGTGATCAGCGCGCGCAGGGCGCGGTAGGGGCCGGTTTTGTAGATGGCGTCATGGCCACCGGCCTCATGTCCGGCTGTTTCAGGCAGCAGCTTGACGCCGAGGAACGGGGTGAAGACCACCGCGACCACCCACGACGCAACGAGCGCGATTGCCACCACCCAGAACAGCGAGCCGGTGTATTCACCGACCGACGAATTCGCAAACCCCACCGGCAGAAAACCCGCCGCCGTCACCAGCGTGCCAGTCAGCATCGGAAACGCCGTGCTGTCCCAGGCGTAGGCGGCCGCGCGCGTGCGGCTCCACCCCTCCTCCATCTTCACAGCCATCATTTCGACGGCGATGATCGCATCATCGACCAACAGGCCAAGGGCGATGATGAGGGCGCCGAGCGTGATCCGGTGTAGATCGAGCCCCATGATATTCATGAACACGAAGACGATCGTCAGCACGAGCGGGATGGACAGCGCGACAACAATGCCGGTGCGCCAGCCGAGCGACAGAAAACTGACGCCGAGAACGATGGCGAGCGCTTCGAGGAACGAGCGCTCGAATTCGAAAATCGCTTCATCGACGACCTTGGGCTGGTCGGCGATCTGCTCGAAGTCGATGCCGGCAGCGGTCTCGGCGACAAAGCCGGCCATTGACGCCTTCACGTCCGAGCCGAGCTGCAGCAGATTGCCGCCGCGCATCATGACGATGCCGACAGCCAAGGCCGGTTGGGCGCGCTGGCGGATCAGGTAGGTGGGGGGATCGACGAAGCCGCGCGACACAGTGGCAATATCGCCAAGGCGAAAAACGCGCCCTCCGGCTTCGACGGGTGTTTCGGCAACGGCGGCTTCACCTTCAAACGCCCCGGTGACGCGGAGCGCGATGCGTTGCGCGTTCGTCTCGACGATACCGGCGGGGGAAACCGCGTTCTGCTTGGCGATCGAGGCAAAGATCACCTGCGGGCTGATCCCGAGGGTTGCCAGCTTGGCGTAGTTGAACTCGACGAAGATGCGCTCATCCTGCGCGCCGTAGATGTTGACCTTGGTGACGTTGGCCAACTTGAGGAGACGCTGCCGCATGCTCTCGGCGACACGCTTGAGCTGGGCGTAATCGGCGCCGGTGCCGGTGAGCGTGTAGAGGATGCTGTCGACGTCGCCGTATTCATCGTTGATCGCAGGCCCGATCAGGTCGGCGGGCAGTTCAGCCCGGATGTCGCCGAGCTTCTTGCGCAATTGATAGAACAGCTGGGGGACGTCGCGGGCGGGCGTGTAGTCCTTGAAGCCGACGTTCATGGCCGAAAAGCTCGGCTTTGTGTAGGTCTCGACCTTGTCGAAATAGGGCAGTTCCTGCAGCTTCTTCTCGATCTTGTCGGCCACCTGGGCTTGCATTTCGATGGCGGTGGCCCCCGGCCAGATGGCGGTAATGACCACGTTCTTGATGGTGAAGTTCGGATCCTCGGCGCGACCAAGCTTGAGGAAGCTCAGCGCACCACCGACCGCCAACGCCATAATGAAGAACGTCAACAGCGCCGGATGGCGAACGGCCCAGGCGGAAAGATTGAAGCTGCGCATGGCACGTCTCCGGTCGAGAGGCTGCGGATGGGACGGAGCGGGGGGAGTAGGGGCGTCAGCTGCCAAGCGCGGTCACGACGCGGACCTTCTGGCCAGCATCGAGTTTCTGGACACCGAGCGTGACGACATCGTCGCCTTCCGCGACGCCGCGTGCGATGTAGACGAACGCACCGTCGATCCTGGCCACGTCGACCGGCTTCAACGTGAGCGCTCCGCTCGTCTTGTCGACGCTCCACACGGCCGGGCCCGTGCCTTGATTGAACAGCGCCGACAACGGCAGCCGTGCCACGGCCACGCCGGCCGGCTCCGCGATGGTCACTGTTGCCGTCATGCCCCAGGACGTCTCGGCACCGGCGTCGGGCAAGCTGAAGCGGGCGGCATAGGTGCGCGTCGCCGCGTCCGCCGCAGGCGACAGCTCCCGCAGCACCGCCCGCGAGGCTTTATCCGGCGTCGACCAGAGTGCCACGGTCGCCGTGCCTGTGCGGATGCGTTCAACCAATGTTTCAGGGATCGCGGCCAGCGCCTCGCGTTCGGCCGAGCGAGCGACGCGCATGACGACCTGGCCTGCCGCCACGACCTGGCCAGGCTCGACCAGCGTTGCCGTGACGACGCCATCGGCATCAGCTGCCAGCTTGGCGTAGCCGAGCGCGTTCTCAGCCAATTGCAGGGCGCGTTCGCCCTTGGTCAACCGCCCGCGGGCCTCGTCGGCTGCCGTACGCTGTAGATCAAGGTTGGCCTGCGCGAGATAGCCCTGACGAGACAGCGATTGGCGCCGCTGGAACTCGGCTTCGGCGTTGCCGAGGCTGACGGTAGCTGCCTTGACCTCTGCCTGCGCCTGCTCGAACTGCAGGCGGAGATCGGTCTCGTCGAGCAGCGCCAGCGGTTCGCCGGCCTTGACGCTGGCGCCGACGTCCACCAAGCGCTTCAAGACCTTGCCGTTGACGCGAAAGCCGAGATCCGCCTCGACCCGAGGCTTGATGATGGCGACGAACGTGCGTGTCGCCACGGCCGGGGCGAAATGGGCGGCCTGGACCAGCACCGGACGGCCCGGCGCTTCAGCCTTTTTACCGGATGCCTCCTGGCCGCAGCCGGCCAGCGCCAATGCCGCAGCCGCCAGCAGCGCAACGCACACGGGCGGTTGCTGGGTCAGGGCTGATGATGGACGAATGCCAAGCATGGACGCCTCTCCAGTCTGGTTCACTCCAGCATCGGCGGCGACGCTCGACAAGCGACGACGCGGCTGGACTTCCATCATGTAGTGCGCGCATTGCGAATTATCAATAGTTGACTGACGTTTTTTGTATATCGTCATGCTTCCTGTGCCTTTCACGCCCGACCGTTTTCATGGCGAAGGGCCCGGCGCCGCGCACGCCGGCGCGAACACTGCACTCCGCTGACGCGACAAGTTGCTGATCCAGCGCGGGATTTCGTGGCACGAAGACTTGCAGCGGGCGTGTCTCGCATACCCTCGTCCGGAGCAGAAGTGCCCGCAACGGCGTGCCATGTGCGAGAGTGGGTTGCTGCCACGCAGCGAATCTGCGCACTGTTTGAGCGTAAAACAAACAGGCCGTCTGTATCGCGTCCGGTCTCGATCCGACGATCGGAGAACTGAGACATGAATATCATGACGCCGACAGCGGCGACCAAGCATGCAGGTCAAACCCGAATAGACATTGCCGAAGTTGCAGAAGCGACCGCCGCCAACTGCATCGCAACGCGGGTTCGGCAGCTCAGCAGGATTATCACGCGCGTCTACGATGACGCGATGCGTCCGCTGGGCATCACGATGAGCCAATATACGCTGCTCACGCAATTGGCCCAGCAGGACGGCATCACAGCCGTCGAAATCGGTACAGACCTCGACATCGAGAAATCGACATTGTCGCGCAATCTGAAGCGCCTGCTTGCTTTGGGCCACCTTACAATGGATCCGCCTGCGGGTCGTCGCGGTCGTGGTCTGCATCTGACGCCGAAAGGCCAGGATGTCATTCAGCGCGGTTATCCGGTTTGGAAAGACGCGCAGGCGCGCGTTATCCGGGTCGTAGGGCCCGAAAGCCGCGGTATCCTCGATACGCTGCTGTCACAGGCCGAGCGACTTGGACCTGTCTGATCTGTCGTTAACAGCCTGCCTTCCTCTCATGCCCAGTTTGCCTTCTACGCCCAGACCTCTCTCTCACTTTTGCTGATGCCACGAACACAGCAAGGCGCCCGGGTTGCCCACCCTGGCGCCTTTTCTCGTTTAGCGCTTCAATGAGTGTGTTGCAGCAGCCCGGAGACTGGCCATGTTCGAGACCGCTTTGCTCGATCGCGCGGCAGCGCTGCTCGCGGAGATGCGCGGCCAAGGGCTGTTGCTGGCGACGGCCGAGAGTTGCACAGGCGGCCTGATCGCTGGACTGTTCACCGAGATCGCGGGCTCGTCCGATGTGGTCGACCGCGGCTTCGTGACGTACTCGAACGATGCGAAAGTGGCGCTGGTCGGCGTCGAGGCCGATCTCATTGAGACACACGGCGCCGTCAGCAGGCCGGTTGCTCTGGCCATGGCCGAAGGGGCGTTGGCGCGGCTGCAAACGGGTCGGGACGGGCTGACGGTCGCTGTCACGGGCGTTGCGGGTCCGGGCGGCGGTTCGACCACAAAGCCGGTCGGCCTTGTCCATCTGGCGGTCGCCAGAAACGGGTACGAAGCGCTACACCGTGAATGCCGGTTTGGCGACATCGGTCGCAGCGCGGTGCGCCAGGCAACGATCGTCGCGGCGCTTGACCTCATGACCCAAGCGCTGTCAGCCGATCCGGCGCCGTGACCATCCGAGCCAGGCCCAGAACACCCCGAACGGCAGCGCGGTGACGAAGACACCGACAGCGCCGCGCCCGACGTCTGTGGCAATCGAGAGACCGAGGCGCGCTGCGATCCACAGCACTGCCACACCGGCAAGCGCGCCCACGAAGGCCGCGATGCCGAGCTTGGCCGGCTGGTCGGCACGCTGGCCCATGACATAGGCAACAGCAATTGCCACCGGGTTCAATGCTGCCCACGCCAGGACGCTCAACAGGTGCACGTCCGGTTGCAGGTCCGGCGGCGGCAGCGGTTGCGCCACCGCCTGCAACAGCACGGCGGCCAGGGTCACGACTTGGACGCAGGGGGCTTGCCGCGCGCCTCCAGGTCGGGGCGCAGCTTTTCCTCTTCGTACTGGATGAACCAGCCGATCATCTGCCGCCAAAGCGCCTCGCACAGCTCCGGCGATACGCCCTTTTCTGCGGCGCGCGCCCGCACCCGCTCAATCACCTGCTGATTGCGCCAGGGTACGTTGGCCTCGGCATTTTCAACCAGCTTGATCTGCCAGGCCCGCTCGACGTAGGCGAAACGCTCGCCGATCAGGTCAACGAGGGCCTTGTCCAGCCGGTCGATCTCGACGCGGACCTGAGACAGATCGGTGCAGGCCTGAGGCTGAAGTGGCGGCATGGCTTGAGTTCCTGGTCGGGCTTTGCAGTGTTCGCAACGCTGTAGGGCCAGCGATCAGCGCGTGCAACCGGCCGCAGGCGTGTCAACTGCCACGGTTTTGCCACCGTTTCGCCTTGACAATTTGGCGCATATCTCGTTATCACAACTTTAAGTTGTTATGTTTCGTTGAAATCGAGGTCTGCATGTCGCAACAGGCGCCGCATCACATCCATCCCCCAGCCGCCCGTCAGAACTTCAAAAACTCCAGCCCCTCCAATACGCCAGCCCCGACAGGGGCGCCGAGATCCGCGCAGGGTTCACGCCCCTCCAAGACCCCAGGATCGTCCGATGGATCAGGCAGCGCCGACCCGATCATCGCCACCTTCAACACCTGGGCCTACAAGCGTGAGCAACCTTCAAGCCTGCCGCTGATGCGCACCGTCGTCGAACAAGCAATCGAGACGCAGGCCCCGATCCCCTTCGTGCTCTATTGGGGCAAAGGTCCCCGCGAGGCCCGGGCAGCGCCTGATGACATCTGCCTCGACTATCTGGCCGGCATGGGTCAACGAATTGCCGGCGTGCATCGGCCCGGCGCGCGCTTTCATATCATCCTGACCGACACCCACGCCCGCCTCAACCATCATCCCGAGGCGAGCATCGCGACCTACTACGCCGCGATCGGGGCAGCGGCTGCCGAGCGCGGCTTTGTTTCACGCACCCTCAGCGACGTGGTCGGCGCCGCGCGACCGATCGGCCAGGCCTCCAACGACGATGCTGATGCGGCCACCCCGGAGATGGTCCGGCTACTGACCGAAAGTGCGGCCAAATGGTACCGCGGCGACGGTGCAGCCCGTGACGGGGCCGCGAAGTATTATGCGATGAACATGATCGAAAAGCAGGCGGTCGAATTGGCCTATCCAGAGGCCATCTTCGCCAGCTTCAACGACAGCCGGTTTCGCGCGCTGTTCCCTGCCGGCTTGCCGATTTTCTACATGTACTCGGTGCGCAAGGGCGTCGCGGTCAAGCCGTGGTTCATGGATGCGCCTTAGTTCGTCGGCGCGTTGGGGGGCCGCGCGCGTGCCGTCGCCACGACTTTTGCCGGAGCCTGCTGCATGGACACACTCTCGCTACTGACGGCGGCGGTCGGGCTGCTGCTCGCTGGCGTCATCAAGGGGGCGACGGGGCTCGGCTATTCGTCGTGTGCGCTACCGTTCCTGGTGTTCGCCGTCGACCTCAAGCCGGCCATGGCGCTGGTGATTGCGCCGGCGCTGGCGACCAACGTCAGCCTGTCGTTTGCCGCCGGCCACTTCGGCGAAACGCTGCGACGCTTCAAATGGCTGTATCTGACAATGCTGCCGGGAATAGCGCTTGGCGTATGGCTGCTTGGCTGGGTTCCCACCGGCCTTGCGGTGCAAATTCTCGGCTGCGTGATCATCGCCTATGTGGTTCTGGCTCTCGCCAAGCCGACGCTGACGATCCCAGCAAAGTTCGAACGCTTTCTGCAATTCCCGACCGGCTTCCTTAACGGCGTCGTCACCGGCTTGACCGGCGCGCAGGTGATGCCGCTCTTTCCGTATGTGATGGCGCTCCACCTGGACGCCGACCGCACGGTGCAGACCATCAACCTGGCGGTGCTGGTCGCCTCCACGGTGCTCGCCATCGGCATGCTCGGCACCGGGTTGATGACGCCCGTGCTGCTGGCGGCCTCGATTGGGGCCATCATTCCAGCCTTGATCGGCGTCGAGTTGGGCAACCGCGCGCGCCGGCTGATCCCCGTCGCGCGGTTTCGGTTCGTCGTTCTGCTGGCCCTCGCCGTGGTGGGCGCGCTTTTGCTGATGCGCTGAGACGCCAGCGTCACGCGACGGCACGCTCTTCCGCTGGCCAGATCTCGCAGGCTGGCTTGGGGCGCCCGAACAGATAGCCTTGCGCCATCGTGCAGCCCAGCGCTTCCAGGTGCGCCGACTGCTCGGGCGTTTCGACGCCCTCGGCAACCGGCACCATATCGAGTTCGCACACCAGCGAGACGATTGCCTTGACGATGGCGGCAGCACGCGGCGCGGTTCCGAGCTTGGCCACGAACGAGCGATCGATCTTGACGCTGTCGATGGGATAGCGCTCGAGATAGCTGAGCGACGAGTAGCCGGTGCCGAAATCGTCGAGCGCGATGTGCACGCCCAAGGCACGGAGGGCGGCGAGCTGCTCCTCCACGAGGGCATCGCCCTTCATCAGCATGGATTCGGTGATCTCGACTTCCAGCCGGCTTGGATGCAGCCCAGACAAGATGAGCGCACGCTGCACCATTTCCGCCACCACGCCGCGCTTGAACTGCACGGCCGAAACATTGACGGCCACAGTCATCGCATCGGCCCTGGCAGCCAGTTCGCGGCAGGCGCGCTGCATCACCCACTCGCCAAGCGGCACGATCAGGCCGGTTTCCTCGGCAAGCAGAATGAAATCGCCTGGTGGAATGAGGCCGCGCTCGGGATGGCGCCACCGCACCAGCGCTTCGTAGCCAGTCGTCCGCGCGCCCTGATCGAGCCGCACCTTGGGCTGATAGTGAAGCTCGAGTTGCTCCCCTTCGATGGCGAGGCGCAGATCGTTCTCCAACCGCAACCGACGACCGACGGCGACGTTCATCTCGGCATTGTATTCCCGGCTGGTGCCGCGCCCCTCGCTCTTTGCCAGATAGAGCGCGATATCGGCCGCCTTCAGCAATCCGATGGCGTCGGGCACATCCGCTGTGATGCCGGCCGAGCCGACGCTGGCCCCGATCAGCAAGCGGTGGCCGGCCACTTCGAACGGCTCCGCCATCAGGCGGCAGATGCGGCGTGCGACGATCTGGCCGCCATCGGAGGCGGTGCCGCCGGTCTGGATGAGGGCAAACTCGTCGCCGCCGAGCCGGAAGACGATATCAGTCGGGCGCACGGCGGCTTTCAAGCGCGCCGCCACCGCTGAGAGCAGCAAGTCGCCCACCGGGTGACCGAACGTATCGTTGATGGCTTTGAAGCGGTCGAGATCGATAAGGTGCAGAAGGAAGGGTTGCGTCTCGTTGGCGGAGACATGCTCCTTGATAATCTTCTGGAACGCGAGGCGGTTGGGCAGCTTGGTCAGCGCGTCATTGTGGGCGAGTTCGAACACCTGGCGCAGGTGCCGGCGCTGCTGGGCTACCACCCGGA
>JANYHP010000129.1 GCA_025359005.1 Hyphomicrobiaceae bacterium
CTTCATCGTGAGATGGAGCGGCGACTGGGTCTGCGCATTCATGGAAATGAAGGGCAGGTTGATCTCGGTCTGCTGGGACGAGGACAGCTCGATCTTGGCCTTTTCGGCCGCTTCCTTGAGGCGCTGGAGGGCCAGCTTGTCGCCGCGGAGGTCGACACCGTTCTCTTTCTTGAACTCTGTCGCGAGGTACTCGACGAGGCGCATGTCGAAGTCTTCGCCGCCGAGGAAGGTGTCGCCGTTGGTTGACTTGACCTCAAACACGCCGTCGCCGATCTCAAGGATCGAGACGTCGAAGGTGCCGCCGCCGAGATCGTAGACGGCGATGGTCTTGGCGGATGTTTTCTTGTCGAGACCGTAGGCCAGGGCTGCTGCGGTCGGCTCGTTGATGATGCGGAGCACTTCAAGGCCGGCAATGCGGCCGGCGTCTTTCGTCGCCTGACGCTGGGCGTC
This sequence comes from Hyphomicrobiaceae bacterium, assembly GCA_025359005.1. Taxonomy (GTDB): domain Bacteria; phylum Pseudomonadota; class Alphaproteobacteria; order Rhizobiales; family Hyphomicrobiaceae; genus JABFRJ01. The sequence goes on from JANYHP010000129.1 coordinate 451, forward strand.
GTTGAAGTAGGCCGGAACGGTAATCACGGCCTGCGTCACCGGCTCACCGAGCTTGGCTTCGGCCGTTTCCTTCATCTTCTGGAGGATGGCGGCGGAGATTTCGGCGGGCGAATACTGTTTGCCCTGCGCTTCGACCCAGGCGTCGCCGTTCGGACCCTTGACGATGTTGTAGGGGACGAGCTTCTTGTCTTTTTCGACCATCGGGTCGTCATAGCGGCGGCCGATCAGGCGCTTGATGGCAAACAGCGTGTTGGTGGGGTTGGTGACGCCCTGGCGCTTGGCGGGCAGGCCCATCAGACGCTCGGTCTCGGTGAAGGCGACGATGGACGGGGTGGTGTTGGCACCTTCCGCATTCTCCAGCACCTTGGGCTTGGCGCCGTCCATCACTGCGACGCAGCTGTTGGTCGTCCCCAGGTCGATACCGATTACTTTAGCCATTGCGCATTTCCCTTCTGTCTTTAGCCGACCGCCGGGACCCGTTCGTACAGTCCGGCATCCTAGTCTCAGTCCCCCGGTAACCGCCTGCAGCGATTCCCGGGGCAGCGATCGCCACCGTTTCAACTCTGCCGAGGGATATAGGTGGGCCGGTCCCGGTCGGCAATGGCCGGAGCCGCGGCGATATGGCAGAAATACACTGGCAAAATGGGGTTCGCACCCGCAGACGGATGCACAAGGACGCAACACGCATGCACGTGCCCGAGGCCAAGCCTTTGACATTCCGTCATATCCCAGAGGCGCTCGACGGCCGAGCGCAGGCCGGGCTGGCCGAGGCGGTGGCTGCAGTGCTGGCGGAGGCGCCGCCGTTCCGGCCGACCATGCCGCGAACAGGGACACCGTTTTCGGTTAACATGAGCAATTGCGGTCCGCTCGGATGGGTGTCGGACAAGGCCGGAGGGTATCGCTATCAGGCGACGCACCCCGTAACCGGCCGGCCGTGGCCACCGATGCCGGAGCTGCTGGTGGACATGTGGCGCGCGCATGCCCGCTGCTCGGCGCTGCCAGAGGCGTGCCTGATCAACCTCTATGACGCCCGAGCCAAGATGGGCGCCCACCAGGATCGCGACGAGGCGGATTTTTCGGCGCCGGTGCTGTCGGTGTCGCTGGGCGACGATGCGGTGTTCCATGTGGGTGGGCTGGCGCGATCGGACCCGAAGGTGAGGGTGGTCTTGCGCTCGGGAGATGTGCTGGTGCTGGAGGGGCCGAGCCGGCTGGCCTTTCACGGCGTCGACCGCGTTGTGCGGGATACGTCGCTGCTGTTGCCCGAGGGCGGGCGGATCAATCTGACGCTGAGGCGGGTGACGAAGGTCGAATAACGGCGACCGTGCTCAGACCAGCCCATTGCAGGCATCGCGGACACGGCTTGGACACGATCAGGGTGCAGGTCCGGGAGACCGGATTTGCCGGCGTTGGAGGAAAAACAATGGTTCGCAAATTTGCCTTCGGACTTGCCACGGCCGTCGCCCTGTCGGGCGCGGCGTTCGCGCAGGCCCAGTTCGGCACCGCGCCGGAAGCCAAGGCCATGCTCGAAAAGGCTGTCGCCGCGGTGAAGGCCGACAAAGCCAAGGCGCTGGCCACGTTCCAGGCGGGCACCGATGGCTTCAAGGATCGCGATCTCTATCCGTTCTGCTTCAATGCCGGCGATGGCCTGACGCTCGCGGGACCGGCCTCGGTGCTTGGCAAGGACGTACGGACGCTCAAGGACCCAACCGGCAAGGCGTTTGGCGCCGACCTCTACAGTGCTGCGGTCGACGGCAAGATCGTCGAAGTGGCCTACATGTTCCCGCGGCCCGGCCAGACCGAGCCGTCGGCCAAGATCAGCTTCGTGACCAAGGTCGGCGACCTCGGGTGCGGCGTCGGGTACTACAAGTGAGACTCATTTGATCGCGGGTGCCGATACCGCTGCGCGGAGCCGGCACCCGCGCCGATGGAATTTATCTGTTGTTCCGATTTGGTTTGTGCCTTTTGGCGCAAACCATTTGGTCGTTGGTGCTTCTCGTGCGTAGAACGTGCGAGGCCCACGGACTCATCGACCGTGGCACAACAAGGAGCCTTCCCCCATGAGCATTTTCGGAAAAATCGCCGCCGCCATCTTCGGCACGCCGGCCCACGCGGCCGAAGCGGGCGGTGACATGACGCCCACGCCGAATGTGGTGCCGACCGGTGCCACACCGACGGCTACCGCACCTGCTCAGCCAACCGTTGTCGCAGCAGCGGCGGCGGTGGCCACTCCGGTTGCCGCGGCGCCGGCTGCTGGCACAGCGTCAAAGCCCACGGTCGATGTGGCTGTCGTGCTCGACGGCATCACGGCGAAGCAGAAGGAAGCGCTCGACTGGCGCAAGTCGATCGTCGACCTGATGAAACTGTTGCATCTCGACAGCAGCCTCACCGCGCGCAAGGACCTGGCCAAAGAGCTGCACTATGCCGGCGACATGGGCGACAGCGCCTCGATGAACGTGTGGCTGCACAAGCAGGTGATGACCAAGCTGGCCGAGAACGGTGGCGTGGTGCCGGCCGATCTCAAGCATTGAGGCTGCGGTCGGAATTCGAGGCCGATGCGTGTGAAGTTGGGTCGCGCGAAGTTTGACCCAACCTCCAGGTCGCAGGCGAAAGGCTGGATTGATTACGGCGTCGTGGCTTTGCTCACGGCGCCTTTCAGGCCTGCCGACATGCCTTCGACGAGCTTTGTGAGGTCGGCGGGCAGGCTGTGGCGTTTGGCGACCCAGGCGGGATCGTTGTAGGAGACCCACGTCTTGCCGGCGGCGTCTTCCCAGGCCAGTGCCTTCATGGGCAGATCTATACCTGCGGTCTGCTGCGCCTGCATGAGGGCGGTGCCGACCTTGGGGTTGCCGAAGATCAGCAATTCGGTGGGCTTCAAGGCAAGCCCGGCTGCGGTGGCGCCGCCGGCGTGATCGACGCGGGCGAAGATGGTGGCGCCGCCGGCTTTCACCACGCCTTCCAACATGTCGATCGTCTGTTTGACGCCGAAGGCGCTCGGCACGGTCACGAGGCCGTCAGCGGCGCGCGCAGAGAGCGAAAAGCCAGCCGTCAGCGCGATGGCCAGACATGATCGCGCGCAAAGTCGTGCAAGAAAACTCATGTCTCTGTTCCTGGGCGGTTTCACGTCGCAGACCGGTCGTCGCGATGGTGGAGATCCTAGCGTAGCGCGGGCGGCGATGGGATAACGATCCGCTCACGACCGCGTGAGTTTTTCAACAGGCGGCTCAAGCCATGTCCTCACTTGTCGGAACGGAATTGCTGACGACCGCCGAGATGGCGCAGGCGGACGCGCGGGCGGCGGCATCCGGTATCGCGGGGCTGACGCTGATGGAGGCGGCCGGGCGGGCGGTGGCGGTCGAGGCGGCCAGCATGATGGCTGTGGGCGGGCGC
>JANYHP010000144.1 GCA_025359005.1 Hyphomicrobiaceae bacterium
GTGAAAACGGCGGTCGGGAGAATTTCACCCGCTGCGATCTTGGGCAGATAGTGCGCCTTCTGCGCGGCCGTGCCGCCGAGCATGATCAACTCCGCGGCGATTTCCGAGCGCGTGCCGAGCGAGCCGACACCGATGTAGGCGCGCGACAACTCCTCCGAGACGAGGCACATGCTCTCCTTGCCGAGGCCGAGCCCGCCGAACTCTTCCGGGATCGTCAGGCCGAAGACGCCCAGTTCGGAAAGCTTGGCGATCACCTCGAGTGGAATGTACTGGTTCTTGAGATGCCAGTGGTGCGCGTGCGGCAACACTTCGGTGACGCCGAAGCGGCGCATCTGCTCGCGCATTTCGGTCAGCGTTTCGTCGAGGCCGGTCTCACCGAACGTGGTGACGGCCGGCTGCGCTGCAATCAACTGGGCCAGTTCCGCCTTGAGGCTTTGGTGCAGGCCGCGCTCGACAATTTGCGCGGTTTTGACGGAGAATTTGGCGATGTCGGCGTGGGGGACGCCAAGCTGGGCCAGGCGCACAGTTTCGCTCTGGCTCATTGGGATGCCGCCGGCGATCTGCGCCGCATACTCGGCGACGCCGATAGCGAGAATGGCATCTTCCATGGGGCCGAGCTTGCCTTCGCCGCGCAGCCGATCGCCCCACGCGACGAGTTGGCGGATGGCCTCGACATACGTCGCGAGCCAGGCGAGGCCGTGCAGCGCCGCCTGCTCGGCATCACCGTCGCCACCATCGATGCGGGTCCGCACGGCCGCACGGGCTGCGTGGAAAATCTCGTCTGCAGCGACGACGGTTGCGGCGTAGTCGCCAGCATGGTCCCCAGCGAGACGCCCGGGCACGTCTGGGTTGGCGGCTGTGGTCGACATAGCAAGCGGCTCCAAGATAGCCCGGCGCAGATTATACGGCGCTGGCTCGGCATACCATTGCTGCGCCGCAGCACACAGTCGCCGCGACCTTACGTCCCACCGACTGTGCTATAAGCCCGTCCCGGCGATCTTGCACGAGCCAGGAGGCTGACGACGTGCCCAGAATAGTGAATTCGCGCAAATGGCCATGGCGCCTAGCCGCCACGATTGCGCAGGCGGCGCTGATGTCGCTTGGCGCATGCACAGCCGCCCACGCCGAATGCCGGATGGAGCCGGCGGGGCGGGCGACGGTGGTGCGCGCGGTCGATGGCGAAACGCTGCGGCTCGATGATGGCCGCGAGGTCCGGTTGGCCGGAGTAGTCGCGCCGCGGGGCTATGATGCAGGCGTGGCAGACGCGGAGTGGCCGGCAGCAGAGGCGGCGCGCAAGGCTCTGGCGGCAGTGTCCGAGGGGCAGACGGTGGTGCTTGGCACCACGAGCCAAGTGCGCAGCGATCGCCTGGGCCGGCTGATCGCGCAGGTGTTTGTCCTCAAGGCCCGGGACACGGCGAGCGCAGCGGCGACCGCACCCGCGGTGGCTTCTGAAGTCACCGATCGTGATGCGGCGGCGCAAGAAATTTGGGTGCAGGGCCAGATGCTGATCCAGGGCCACGCGCGCGCCGCACAGCAACGGGACGTGCGCGGCTGTCTTGATGAGCTGCTGGCCCACGAACGGCCGGCCCGTGCGGCAGCGCGCGGGCTCTGGGGCATCGCCGCCTACCGGGTGCGCGAGGCGGCCCGCCTCCGCGATCAGGCGGGACTGTCCGGCCGATTTGCCATTGTGCGGGGCCGCGTCGCCTGGGTAGCAGACGGCCGCACGGTGACGGCCCTGGGCTTCACGCCGGATGCCACGCGCACGCGCTGGCAGGCGCGCCGGGGGCTGGTCGCATTAATCGAGGCCCACGATCGCGACTTGCTCGGTAGCTTCGGCGGCGACGCCAAGTCTCTGCAAGGACGCCAGGTGGAACTTCGCGGCTGGGTCGAAGAGCGTCTCGGTCGTCCCCAAGGGGCTTTGGTCGTGGACGTGTCGGTGGCGGGCTGGCTCACAGTGGTCGACCCACCGGCTTCGGTTGCCACGGCCACCCCTGCGGCGGCCGCGCAGCCGGAATAAGTCTCAAACAAAACGCGCGACATCCGGAGATGTCGCGCGTGGATTTCTATTCGTCGACCTGTCGACCCGTCGAACGGATCCGAGCGTGCTGGCAGCTTACGCCGCCTGCACGTCGCCAGCTTCGGCGCGGCGCGACTTGGCGCTCTTGGTGAGCACTTCGGTTACGCGCTGCACGGCGCCACGTTCGTCGATCTTTTCCACGGCGGCAATTTCCCGCGCCATACGATCAAGTGCTGCTTCATAGAGCTGGCGCTCGGAGTAGGACTGTTCCGGCTGCGTTTCCGCGCGGAACAGATCGCGCACCACTTCGGCGATGTAGACGAGGTCGCCCGAATTGATTTTCTGCTCGAACTCCTGTGCGCGGCGGCTCCACATGGTGCGCTTGATGCGCGCCTTGCCCTTGAGCGTATCCATGGCGCGCTTGACCACGGATTCCTCGGCGAGCTTGCGCATCACGTTCAGCGAGCGTCCGGTCGGCACGCGCAATGTCATCTTGTCTTTTTCGAAGGTGATGACGAACAGCTCAAGCGCCATGCCGGCGATCTCTTGCTCCTCGATCGCCACGATCCGGCCGACGCCGTGCGCCGGATAGACCACCAGTTCGTTGATCTTGAAGCCGTGGCGCGCCTGCACCGGCTTCTTGGCGCCGGCCGCCTGCTGCGCCTTCAGTGCCACGTCCTTCGGCGTCATCACGGCAGCCGCCGGCGCCGTAATCCGCTGTGCCGCTGGCGTCGCCACGGCGGCCGACATCGCATGCGCGGCCGCTGGACGCGGTGCCTGCACAGTTGCCGCCGGCGCGACGGCGGCCTTGCCGGCTGCGAGCTTCGGCGCGACAGGCTTCACAGCCGCCGCCGCCGCGACCACGGCAGGCTTGACCGGTGCCGCCTTCGTCGCACCTTTTGCAGCTGCGGCGGGGGACACAGTCGATTTCGAGAGGGAGGAGGGTGCCATGGGGTCTCGCGCTTGCTGGGGTGCTTTAACTGTATCGGACTTTTGCGCCGAAACGACGGCAAGGTGCATCGCTTCGGTTGACTTCTGAGTGGTTGGGATGGGCGAAGGTGCGCCCTTCAGCGGTGCGGCCTTGGCCGTCACGGCAAGTGCCGGTTTGGCAGCATGAACCTTTGCCGCGGGAGTTTTGGCCGCTGACGCTTTGCTCACCGGAGCCTTCCCTGTGGGCGCAACCGAAACGATCGTCTTCGACGGCGCGGCCTTGCCGCCGGCAGGGTGCTTTGCTTGCACGCCAGCCACAGGCGCGCGGTCATGCGCCTTGCTCGTCTTGACAGCCGCCCCGGCTTTGCTAACCGTTCCAGCGGATACATTCGGCTTATGGGCTGCGGTCGTTTTGGCAGGCGTGGATTTCAGAGTTGTTGCTTTGGTTTGGGCGGCCTTCACAGGTGCGGCCTGGGGCTTGGCTTTGCTCTTTACCGGCATGTCGACCAACTCCTTCCAACTCGTCCGTTTCGGCGCGGATCGCCGATCAGTTGCCGATGTCTCACCCGTCGAAGTGGGCAATCACCGGCGGCACACCATGCTCCGAAACGACGCTACGGCGACGCGGCGGAGGCCTTCAAGACGCGACACAGACACCAGGACACCCCGGATCCGCCCACCTCGTCTCAATGTTCAATCCCAGCACCTTGCCGTAGGGCCCGCCTGGAGGCCGCTCCCTCGATGGGAGGCAGTCAACGCTTGATGCGACGGTCGCTCGGCACACCGCACACCTACGCCGACAATGGCCCCACAGTCGGGGGCCAGTCGTCGAGCCGCATCCATGAAAAACCGCCCAAGGTGCGGTCGACTTTCGCGTCGACGCAACATGGACGGACCACGGTTCCAATTTTGTTCACGCTTACTGAGCATCAAACAGACAATAACATATTGTTCACCGCTTTTGAAGCGGGTCTTGGGACCTAATCTGTGATCAATGGTACAAAATGTTTAAGCGTCGACGCCGATTGTCGCGCAAAGCCGATACAACAGTCAGCCAATTTGGCCGTTTACTGCCCCAACAGGGCCGCCCAAAGTCTTAACGCCAGCACCGTTGCGGCAGCTCTGGTATCGCGCGAAGCGATCCCTCATGGGCCACTCAAGGCTTGCCGCCGCACGCCGCAGCATGGGGGCCAGCTCGCGCCGCGATCGTCAGTTCCCCTCACCCGGCTTGTCCGAGAAATACTTCTCGAACTTGCCCTTTTCGTCGCGAAACGCGTCCGCATCTGGTGGCGCATCCTTTTTGGACGCGATATTGGGCCAGATCTCGGCGAATTTCTTGTTCACTTCCAGCCATTTTTCCAAGCCCGGTTCCGTATCCGGCTTGATCGCTTCCACCGGGCATTCCGGCTCGC
>JANYHP010000152.1 GCA_025359005.1 Hyphomicrobiaceae bacterium
TCGGCGCGCATGGTTATGACCGGGGATCAGGACTTGCTGGTATTGCACCCGTTTCAAAATATTCCGATCTTGCCCCCAAAGCAGTTCCTCGAACCTGTTCAATAGCGTCATGCCCCTCGCCGCCGCCTCAGACCTCGTCTGTCCGCATGATGGTTTGCCACTTGCGGTGCGTGGCGCGGGCTTGGCCTGCGCACGCGGGCATACGTTCGACCGGGCCAAGGAGGGTTACGTCAATCTGCTGACGGTGGGTGACAAGGCGTCGCGTGATCCGGGGGACAGCAAGGAGATGGTGGCGGCGCGGCGGCGCCTGCTGGCGACAGGCGCCTATGACGGCATCGCTGGCGCGCTGTGCGATGCGGTGGTGCGCGACCTGGCCGATCGCCCGGCATCGCGGCCCGTGCCGATCCTGGATGCGGGATGCGGGGAAGGCTTTTATCTCGATTTTCTCGCGCGCCATCTCGCCGCGCACGCTGGTGGACGCGAGATCCGTCTGGCCGGCATCGACATTTCCAAGTGGGCGGTGCGGGCGGCGGCGAAGCGGGACACCCCGGCCGCTTGGGCGGTGGCGTCCAACCGGCGGCTGCCGTTCGCCGCCGGCAGCATCGACATGATCCTGTGCCTGTTCGGGTTTCCGGTTTGGGAGGGGTTTGCGGCAGTGCAGCCGGTGGGCGGCACCGTGCTGATGGTCGATCCGGGGCCGGATCATCTGCTGGAGTTGCGGGCTATCATCTACCCGGAGGTGCGCCGCAATGAGCGCCCGCCGTTCGTGCCCGTGCCTGGGTACGTGCCGGGCGTCGAGCATGCCCACCGGTCGACGGCGCACCTGCCGACGGCCGCGGTTATCGCCGACCTGTTGTCGATGACACCGCATGCCCATCGCGCGACGCAGGACGGCCGCGCCCGGCTTGCCGCCCGTGCATCGCTCGATATCACCATCGACGTGACTGTGCGCACGTACACCCGCGCCCGATGACAACGATAGGGGGCCAGAGTGTCCTGCCGTTGGCAGGGCACAGTCGGGCCGAACCAGCAACGCCCTAACCGGCCTCGCAATCGCGCTGATGCGCTTTCAATGTTGCGGTGGCAGGGGGCCGCGGCCCCAGGCGACGTAGTCGGGGTTGCGGAAGCCCTGTGCATGCTTGCCGTAGTGGAGCGGGGCGCCATCCAAGGTCGTCACCGAGCCGCCGGCGGCGGTGAGGATCGCCTGGCCGGCTGCGGTGTCCCACTCCATCGTCTGGCCGACGCGGGGATAGATGTCGGCCGCGCCCTTCGCGACAACGCAAAACTTCAGCGACGACCCGGCGCCTGTCCGCTGGGCGATGGTGTACTGGCCGAGAAAGGCGTCGGTGCCGGCGGAGCCGTGCGAGCGGCTGGCCACCGCCACTAGCCCGGCGACAGGTGCGGCCCGCGAGCGTATCTCATGGGTGCGCAACTCGGCGAACCGGCGCGCATCGGCATCCGGCGCGATCGAAAGTTCGACTGCCTGGCTGTCGTTGAGTGTTGCATAGAGCACTCCCTGGGCCGGGGCATAGATGAGGCCGAACCGGGCGACGCCTTGACGTACGAGCGCGATATTGATCGTGAATTCCGGCCGGTCGGCGATGAACTCGCGCGTGCCATCCAAGGGGTCGACAAGGAAAAGTTCGGCCATGCCGCTGCCCGCAAGATTGGGGACGCGCCCGGCCGCCGCCGCTTCTTCGGCGACCACCGGCACCCCCGGTGCCAACCGTGCCAGCGCCGCCAGCAGCACGGCTTCGGATTCCTGATCGGCCACCGTCACCGGCGTCGCATCGGACTTGGTTTGAACTGCAGTGCCGGCGCGGAAGTAGCGCATCTGAATGCACGCGGCGTCGAGCACGGCCGGCAGGAGTGCGTCGGCGAGACGCGCATGTGACAAAGAAAGCGCGGGTATCTCGGCCATGGTCGACGGTCCTGGAAAAGCGCTGACACGAGAAAGTTTGCGCGCTGCGTGAATTTCTTGGCAATCGTTGTTGCCCTGTTAATCTGTTGTGGCGAAAAAACAATGGGCCGTCTCAATCCGCATTGGAAATGCTGAACTCGTCATATCGCGCGCGCTCGCCCCTGGCCGATCGGCCGCGAAGCAGTTATCACTTGGTTATTCGAACTTTCGATGGCCCGACGATGCCCACGTCGACCACCGCATTCGGGTTCCAGCATTTTCGGCGACCTTCCGCGGCGCCGTACCCGCAAACCTCAAGGGCACACCATGAACCAGCGCTTCCAACCGACCGATCTCGAGCTCGCCGCCCTGATTTCGAGCAAGATCTGTCATGACGTGATCAACCCGGTTGGCGCCATCAACAACGGCCTGGAAATCCTCGACGAGGACAAGAATGCCGAGGCGCAGCGCTACGCTCTGGAAATGATTCGCAACGTGACGGCGCAGGCCTCCGCCCGCCTGCAGTTCGCGCGCTACGCCTTCGGCGCGGCCGGCTCTGCTGGTGCCATGATCGACCTCGGCATGGCCGCTGAAGTCAGCCGCGGCTTCGTCGGCGGCGTCAAACACAAGCTCGACTGGGCTAATGCTGCCGGGCTGATGTCGAAAGACCGCGTCAAGTTGCTGCTCAACATGATCGCGTCCGGCATGGCGGCGCTGCCCCGCGGCGGCATGATCACGGTCGCGGTGACCGGTTCGCTCGATCGCCCAGCCTTTGAACTGACTTGCCACGGCACGTCCGCGCGCAGCCCGCAGTACCTGGCCGAATTCCTGAGCGGCAACCCGCCGCCCCTCGATTCCATGTCGATCCAGGCCTATTATACTGCCCGCCTCGCCTCCAACGTCGGCATGGCCCTGACGGTCGAGAAGAATGGTGCCGACATCATCCTGCGTGCGCAGCAGCCGGCTTGAGAAAGCCTGTGTTCTACTAAAAATTGCACAAGACTGCATTCTCAACCATTGGTTAGCGCGACGGCGCTATGGTCGGCGCAGGCTCCTTCCGGGGCTTGTCTGATCCTCTGCCGCCGCTCTGCGTGGCGGCCAACCCGCGCGAGTGCTCCGATGGCCGCCAAGACCGTCCTCATCGTCGACGACAGCGATGTGATCCGTCGCGTCATCAAGCAGATGTTGTGGGCCTTCAAGCTGGACACGCGGGAGGCTGCCGGCGGTATCGAGGCCTTGGAATATTGCTGCCGCCAAATGCCGGATGCGATCATTCTCGACTGGCTGATGCCGGACAGTTCCGGGTTCGAGACCCTGATGGCGCTGCGCAAGCTGCCGGGCGGCGACGCGCCACTGGTGTTTTACTGCACGACCGAGAACAATCTACGCAGCGCCCGCATCGCGATAGCCGCCGGCGCCGACGAAATCCTGGTCAAGCCGTTCGATCGCGTCCTGCTCCGGCAGCGCCTGGAGCGGACGGGGCTGCTGGCCGCGCCGCCGGCAGGTATTGCCATCGCGTCGCCGCAGGTGCTGCCGCAGTCGGTGGACCATGCAGCAACGCCGGCCTGATGCCTGCGCGGAGCGCCCGGTACGTCGGGCCGGCGACACCCTACGACTTCAACCGGAAGCGTTGGAGTTTGCCGGTCTGCGTTTTGGGCAGGGCGTCGGTGAACTTGATGGTGCGGGGGTATTTGTAGGGCGCGATCGTTGCCTTGACGTGATCCTGGAGGGCTTTGGCGAGCGCATCGTCTGCCGTCACACCGGGGCGGACGACGACGTGGGCCTCGACGATCTGGCCACGCTCGGCGTCGGCCGCGCCGATCACGCCGCATTCGAGCACGCTTGGATGGGCAAGCAGCGCCGCCTCCACCTCGGGTCCGGCGATGTTGTAGCCCGACGAGATGATCATATCGTCGTTGCGGGCGGCGTAGTGGAAGCGCCCGTCGGCATCACGCCAGAACGTGTCGCCGGTCAGGTTCCAGCCGTCACGCACATAGCCCTGCTGCCGGTCGTCGGCGAGGTAGCGGCAGCCGGTGGGGCCGCGCACCGCCAACCGTCCGAGCTCGCCCACCGGTTGATCGCGCATGTCGTCGTCGACGACACGCACCTCGTAGCCCGTTACGGCGCGGCCGACAGTGCCCGGCGCGTTGTCATCCATGCGGTTGGTGGCGAAGATGTGCAGCATTTCAGTGGCGCCGATACCGTCGAGGATGGGCTTGCCGGTCTTGCGCGTCCATTCTTCGAACACCGGCGGCGGCAGTGTCTCGCCGGCCGACACCGCTACGCGGAGCGAGGACAAGTCGGCGCCTTTGTCCATGGCGGACAGCATGACGCGATAGGCCGTCGGCGCGGTGCAACAGAAGGTTGCCTTATAGGTCTCGATGATCTCGATCATGTTCTGGGGCGAGGCAGTTTCGAGCAGGGCCGCTGTGGCGCCGAAGCGCAGCGGGAAGATGGCCAGCACACCGAGACCAAAGGTGAAGGCCAACGGCGGCGAGCCGACGAACACATCGTCCGGGGTGATCTTGAGCACTTCGCGGGCGTAGCCGTCGGCGATGACCAGCAGGTCGCGATGGAAGTGCATCGTCGCCTTGGGCTGGCCCGTCGTGCCCGAGGTGAAGCCGAGCAGGGCCACGTCGTCACTGCCGGTTTTCACAGCGTTGAAGGTCACGGGCTTGGATAAGGCCATGCGGTCGAGTTCGGCGTCGTGGTTGGACGTGCCGTCGAAGCTCACCACCTTTTTCAGGTAGGCGCTGTCCTTGGCGCAGGCGACCAGCTCGTCGGTCATGCGGCTGTCGGTGAGGGCTAGGCCGATCTCCGCCTTGTCGATGATCTTGGCCAGTTCGCCGGCGCGCAGCATCGGCATGGTGTTGACGACCACGGCGCCGGCCTTGGTCGCCGCCAGCCACGCCGCCACCAGGGCCGGGTTGTTGCCCGAGCGGATCAGCACGCGATTGCCGGGCCTCAGCCCCAAATCCTCGACCAGCACGTGGGCGAGGCGGTTCGACCAGTCGGTGAGTTCCTTGTAGGTACGCCGCCGGCCGTTGCCGATCAGCGCGACCCGGTCGCCGAAGCCGCGGGCGACCATCGTGTCGGTCAACTCGACGCCGACGTTGAGGCGCTCGGGATAGTGGAACTCCGGCCGGTCGAGGATCAGGTCAGGCCACTGGTCGGCGGGCGGCAGGTTGTCGCGCGCGAACGTATCGACGTGGGCGGACGGTCCGAGACCGGCTGCGCCGAGCCGGGCCTGAGCCAACGGTGCCTTTTGCAAGGCTGCCGCGCTACGCCCGAACCATTTACTGAGCATCGCTGTGTCTCCGCCGACGTCCGCAGTCTTGCCAATTCGTCGCAGTCAAGCACAGCTGCGGCCAGTTTCAAGCGGTGACACACCTATCCGCTGTTCAAATGTTGGACTCGTCGGCTTCAATCGGGACGCTAAACCCACCGACGCCGCGGTGAAGCGGCTTGCGCTGCCCGCAGGGCGCCGCTATGAAGGCGGCGGAATCAACCGGCGGCGTAGCGATTGCGGCGCGGGTCCGGTTTGGTTTGGAATGCCCAGTTGGCGGAATTGGTAGACGCACTAGTTTCAGGTACTAGCG
>JANYHP010000177.1 GCA_025359005.1 Hyphomicrobiaceae bacterium
GCGAACGGCGGCGCCGGCGAGCGCCTGGCTGTTTCACGAGATCACCCGCACAGCCCCCGGCACCGGCGCGACACCGATCATCGACAAGGCGGCCTGGGACCGCCTGATCGGCGCGTACTATCCAAGCGCGGGCGTCTCGCCGGAGTGGACGCGCGCGATGACGCCGCACACCATCAACAGCGACTACTGGTTGTCCGGGCGCGATCTGGTCGAGGCTCGCTCAGGCATTGCGAGTGAGCTTCTGTCCAACACCCAGTCCCGCACCTTCATCCCCGGCGGCAGCGACGGCCCGTGAGGTGAGCCGCGTCAGAAGACGACGACGCCACGAATGCTTTCGCCCTTGTGCATCAGGTCGAACGCTTTGTTGATGTCTTCGAGCGGCATCACGTGGGTGATCATGGGATCAATCGCGATCTTGCCGTCCATGTACCAGTCAACGATGCGCGGCACGTCCGTGCGCCCGCGGGCGCCACCAAAGGCCGTGCCTTTCCAGGTGCGGCCGGTGACAAGTTGGAACGGCCGGGTCTTGATTTCCTGGCCGGCCCCCGCCACGCCAATAATGATGCTCTCGCCCCAGCCGCGATGGCAGGCTTCCAACGCGGTGCGCATGACGTTGACGTTGCCGGTGCAATCGAAGGTGTAGTCGGCGCCGCCGATCTGGTCGTCACCCCGCTTCGTCATATGCACGAGGTGCGCCGCGAGATCGCCGCGGACGTCAGTGGGATTGACGAAATGCGTCATGCCGAACGTCTCGCCCCAGGGCTTTTTAGCGGGATTGAGATCGACGCCGATGATCATATCGGCGCCCACCAGCCGCAGCCCCTGGATCACGTTGAGGCCAATGCCGCCCAGGCCGAACACGATGCCCGTGCAGCCAGGGCCAGCCTTGGCCGTATTCACCACGGCCCCGACTCCGGTGGTGACGCCGCAACCGATGTAGCAGACCTTGTCGAACGGCGCGTCCTTGCGGATTTTCGCCACTGCGATCTCCGGCAGTACCGTGTAGTTGGAGAACGTCGAGCAGCCCATGTAGTGGTGGATCGCCTTGCCATTGTAGGAGAACCGCGACGTGCCGTCCGGCATCATCCCCTGGCCCTGCGTCGAGCGGATCGCGGTGCACAGGTTGGTCTTGCGCGACAGGCACGACGGGCACGTGCGGCACTCGGGCGTGTACAGCGGGATGACATGGTCGCCGGGCTTGACGCTGGTGACGCCCGCGCCGACCTCGCGCACGATGCCCGCGCCCTCGTGGCCCATGATGGCTGGAAACAGCCCCTCGGGGTCCGCGCCAGAGATCGTGAATTCGTCCGTGTGGCAGATCCCCGTCGCCTTGATCTCGACCAGCACCTCGCCGGCCTTCGGCCCTTCGAGGTCGACCTCGACGATTTCGAGGGGCTTGGCCTTTTCAAAGGCCACGGCTGCACGCGTCTTCATCGCATTCTCTCCGAACTCTGCTCACCGCCAAGTATGCGGTAGTTTGCGGCGTCGGTGAAGCGCGGTCCGGTTTTCAAGCCGCTTTTCCTGGGGCAAAACAGTCGCAGATCCCGCCGTCAACCATCGCTTCACCCTTTTGGTGAATAGTGCGGCCAGTTGCGCGCGTTTACGCGCCACGGGGATTGAGTGCGTCCATGACCTATCAGAGCCGAATTGCCGCAGCAACGCGCCGCAGCCAAGTTGTCGAGGTCACCACGCCCGAGAGCCAGCGCCGCTGGGCCAAGCGCAAGGTAACCCAAAGCAGCGGACAAATTCTGTTCGAGGGCGTTACCACCCCGTATGCCTGCGTCGTCCGCGATATCTCATCGACCGGCGCCAAAATCGAAATGGCGTGCAACAAGTACAATCCCGATGCCGGCGCGAGCTTCCTGCCCACCTATTTCAGCCTGATCATGCCGCTCGACCGCACGCGCGTCGAATGCCAGTCCATGTGGCGGCGCAGCAGCTTTATCGGCGTCCGCTTCCTTGGCGCGGTTGAGCACCTCCCCGTCGCCAAGCGCAGCCCAATGATCCGCAAGAAATAGCGAGCAACCCCGAGGCGCGCGCCGGTTGGGCAGCTTGGGCAGTCTCGTCGATGATCCTCTGTTGTAGACGGGCGGGTTCGGTTGGGGCGTGAGCGCCCCGCCCGAACCACTCACCGCCGCCGCCTCATCCCTTTTTCACGTCGCAGGCCAGCACATACCCGACGCCGCGGACGGTCTTGATCAACCGCGGCGTCTCAGCTTCTGTCTCGACCTTGCGCCGCACCCGCACCACCAGGGCATCGATCGAGCGATCGAAGGCGGTCCATTCGTGGCCCTTCAGAAGGTCCATGATATTGTCGCGCGACAGCACCCGGTTGGGCCGCCGGACGAACATTTCCAGCATGTTGAACTCGGCCGTCGTGAGATCGCACACGCGCCCGTCCGCAGCCCTCAATTCCCGCCGTGCCAAATCCAACAGCCAGCCCGCGAAGGCATAGCGCTCGCCACCGGCGTCCGCAGCCTTGGCACCATCATCATCAGCCGCCCCCGGCACGGCCTGGTAGCGGCGCAGCACCGCCCTGACGCGGGCCAGCACCTCGCGCACATGAAACGGCTTGCCGATGTAGTCGTCCGCCCCCAACTCCAACCCGACGACCCGGTCGATGGTGTCGCTCTTGCCGGTGATCATGACGATCGGCACGTTTCGTTCGGCGCGTATCTTCTGCGCCAGATCGAGCCCGTTCTCGCCGCCAAGCTTCAAGTCCAGCGTGATCAGGTCGGGGGCCGTCCGCGCCAGCGCCGCGAACAACTCCGCCCCGTCGCGGGCTTCCGACACCAGGAACCCCTCGAACTCGAAGCACTCCCTGAGCAGGGTGCGAACGCCATCTTCGTCGTCGACGACAAGAATGTGCGGGGTGTGGTCGCTATGCGGCATCTTTGGGTTCCCGAGGGAGGCGAACTTGTTACACACTCTTACACTTCATTACCAACCCATCATCGCAGCGCAGCAGACCGCGCCCTACCGTCTCTCTCGCACAACACTGAAGCAGCGAGCCGAGCGGGAAGAGATCATGCTTGCAAACGACTATGGCATTGTTGATCCGATGGTGATGCGGCGTGATCCGGGCTTCCCCCTGCGGTCTAACGCCCATATGGCAACCCACGCCGACGCCCTCACCGATACATTGCCGGAGGGCAAATTGCGCGTCGTCGCAGCCAAGGAACACGTCTATTGCGAAGGCGATACCGCCACCCATGTCTATCGAGTTGAGGCCGGGCACATCTGCATTTATCGCATGCTTCCAGACGGCCGCCGGCAGGTTCTCAGCTTTGCAGCTCCCGGCGACTTCATCGGCCTTGGTGCGCTCGGCAGCCACCCGACCAGCGCACAGGCGTCCTCGCGCACACGGCTGCGCTGTTTCTCGCTCACTCAATTGCACGACAGCGCGCGCCGCGATGCGCGGCTCGGGCTCAAACTATACGAAGCCGTCGCCGAAGAACTGGTGTCAGCCCGCGACCTCCTGATGACCGTGTGCCACCGCACCGCCAGTGAACGGCTCGCAGCCTTCCTGATCGCGCTATCGCGCCGCAATCATCGCCGCGGCGAGAACGCGGCTGAACTCGTGCTGCCGATGACCCGCGTCGATATTGCTGATCTGCTCGGCCTGACAATCGAAACGGTCAGCCGCACCTTCACCAAGTTCCGCCTCGACGGTCTCATTGATCTTGAGCAATGCATTCTCGTGACGATCCGCGATGCTGCAGCTCTTGAGACTGCGGCAGGGGGAGGGATGCCACCCGTCACACAGATCAAGCAGGCGTCCTGATCCCCTCCCTCGGACGCCGCGCCCCGGAGTGCGCCGCACCCACCTCACTCACCGCCGGAACCATGCCCCTCGACATCCCATTGACAAGGCGATTTCCGGGGCGACGTTCGGAGACGGCGGATGCGGTGTGCCGCAGTGAAAGACACACAATGGCCTTGGGGGTCCACCGCACCAGAATAGCGCTCGCAACCTTCGATGCTGGCCGCGGCCTCGGTGCCGCGCTCGCCCATCTGAAGCGCGCCGGACTGCTGCGGACGCAGATGGGCATCGCCGCGCGCGCCTCGGTCGTGGCGGCCCTCGCCAGGGATGCTCCCATCGTCGCATTAGGTACAGATGATGTCGCGCCGCTCTTTGTCGAACTGGCGAGACTACCGGTCGTTCTGGGTTCCGAAAACTTTGCCACCGAAAACGTCAGCACCGAGAACCTGAACCGCGACAGTATCCTCGTTTCAGGCTGGGCGTTCTGGCAGCGTCTCGGCGCCTTCAACACAGGCGCCGCCGAGCCGCTCGTCACGGCCCCCTGGATGGCGCCGCAATTGCGCCTGGAGGTCGCCGACCGCATTCGTCTGGGCGCTGCCTTGCTGGGGGTATCCGCCGTCGACCTCGACCAGCAAAAACTGTGCACTCAGATCCTGCTCGATCACAGTTCCCACCGCGTTCATACGCATGAATTCGTCCTTTGACGTGGAGTAACGACGCCATGACGTGCAAAACCATCCTGGTCTATCTCAACGACCCAAAGCGAGCCGCGCGCTTGCTTGAGGCAGCAGTGCCCTATGCGAAATCGCACGGCGCACATCTCGTGGGGCTCGCCGTTATGCCGCCCTACGTCGTTATCCCGGCGTACGAGGCCGCCGGCGTCTCGGCCACCGTCGATGAGCATCGCGTCGCCTATCTGGCGGATATCGTCAAGATCAAGGCGCTGTTCACCGAAACCGGCCGCAAGCAGGGCCTGTCAACCGAATGGCGCGAGGCCGACGCCGGCTTCGGCACCGCCGCGGTGCAGGTGCTCGAGCACGCCCGCAGCGCCGATCTTGTCGTCATCGCCCAGCACGATCCAGACTGGAGCTACAGCAGCTTCCTCGAAGCCGCCGACCGCATTGTGATCGAGAGTGGCCGGCCGGTGCTGATCGTCCCCAACGCGGGCGCCATCGCACTGCCGCCGAAGCGGGTTGTGATCGCCTGGAACGGTCGCCGCGAAGCAGCCCGCGCCGCCTTCGACGCCTTGCCCCTGTTGGCGCCGAAGGCCGATGTCACCGTCGTCTGGGTCGACACGGCCGCCGACCGCGTCGCCTCTGGCGATATCGCCGGCGCCGATCTCGCCACCACATTGGCGCGTCACGGCCTGACCTGCGATGCCGCCACGATCCATGCGCCCAATGGCGACGCCGCCGCAGCCATCCTGCACGAAGCCGGTGCGCGTGGCGCCGACCTCGTCGTGATGGGCGCCTACGGCCACTCGCGCGTGCGTGAGTTCATTCTCGGTGGCGCCTCGCGGGACATTCTCTCCCGCGCCGACCGCCCCATCCTCATGTCGCACTGAGCCGCGCATAGTGACGAGACACGGAGATCGCCCCATGCCCCTCAAGCGCATCCGCCTGGAACTGGCCCGTGGCCACGAGCTCCCCAATGGCAGTGCCAAGCACGGCTACGACTTTGCCGCCCCCCTGGACGACGACGGCCATCTCTCCGTGGAGGAATGGCGGACCACGCGCGAGCGCTGCCGCGTCAAGCGCTTCTGGGGCGCCGAGCCCGCGGAACTCGGACATCTCGTGCACCGCCGTGGCGGCTCCCACGGTGCGACCTGGGTCTTTGACTACAATCAGGCCACGACGACAGACGACGAGGCCGGCTTCAAGTTCGACAAGCACCAGTTCGTACCCGGTGAATACGTCTCCATCACCGAGCACGACGGCATCCAACGCGCCTTCCGCGTCGTCTCGGTGCTGGACCTGGATTGAGAGCTGGGCCTTGGAGTGACACCGACCGCGCCACCGCCATCACATCAGTCCCAGCGCCCAACGCCGAGGCCCGGCTCTCGCGACCGTCCTTGTGGTGCTCCTGCGCAACGGCATCAAGTCGCCTGGACACAGTCGACGAGCCCGTGATAGCGAACCGTTGTGGGAGGGCATCCTGCGCACAAAGGTAGTAAGTTCGGCATGTTGGAAACGGCTTTCGCGGTTTGGAAATTTCGAACCTTCATTCTCGCGTCAATCCGTGGCGAATTGAAAGGTCGGTTTGCCCGGTCCTCGCTCGGGGCGATGTGGTTTATCCTCAATCCCCTCGCGCAGGCTGCCATTTTTGCCCTCGTGCTCTCGGAGGTCATGGGCGCCAAGCTGCCCGGCACGACCGACAAGGCCGCCTATCCCGTCTACCTGATGTCGGGCATGGCCGCCTGGGGGCTTTTCAGCGAGATCATCAACCGGAGCGTCAACGTCTTTATTGAATTTGCCCCCACGCTGAAGAAGATCGCATTTCCTCGCATCTGTCTGCCGATCATCGTCGGCGGCGGCGCCCTCTTGAACCACGCACTCCTACTCTGCGCGATGGCGGTGGTGTTTGCTTTTTATGGGCATTTCCCTGGGACCAGTTGGCTCGCGATCCCGCTTGGCATGGTGCTGATCTCAGCGATGGCGTTCGGGCTTGGCATTCTGCTCGGCGTCTTCAATGTGTTTGTGCGTGACGTCGGCCAGGTCTTGAGCGTCGTGCTGCAGATCTGGTTCTGGCTGACCCCGGTCGTCTACCCCTTGAACGTCGTGCCCGCTAACCTGTCGTGGATGCTCGCGTTCAATCCGATGGTCCCATTGGTTCAACTGTATCAAGGGGCGTTGCTGCACGACCAATGGCCGCCGGTAACGTCGCTGATTTTTCCGGTCGTGCTCGGACTGCTCTTGGTCGCACTGGGACTTCTGGTTTTCCGGCGCGCCAGTCCCGAACTCGTGGATGTTCTATGACAGCGGTTGTTCTGGACGTCGCGGGCGTAGGCAAGCGCTATGCCTCCTATCGGTCGAGCCTGCACCGTTTTGCGACCTGGTGTGGTGCATCGATCGCGCCGACGAGCGTGTACTGGGCGGCGCGCGATGTTTCGTTCCAATTGCGGGCCGGCGAAGCCCTGGCGCTGATCGGCCAGAACGGTGCCGGCAAGAGCACGCTGCTGAAGCTCATTACCGGCACGATCCTGCCGACGACTGGCGCGCTGCATCACGCAGGCAGCATCAGCGCCATCCTGGAACTTGGGCTCGGCTTCAATCCGGAGTTCACCGGGCGCGAGAATATCTATCAGGCCGGCGGTCTGCTCGGCCATGCACGCGGCCTGCTCGACCGGCTCATGCCTGAGATCGAAGCGTTTGCCGAGATCGGTGAGTTCTTCGACAGGCCGCTGCGCACCTATTCGAGCGGCATGCAGGCACGGCTGGCATTCGCCTTGGCGACTGCCGTTCGCCCCGATATTCTCATCGTCGACGAGGTGCTCTCGGTCGGCGATAGCTATTTCCAGCACAAAAGCTTTGCACGCATCCGGAAATTCAAGGAGGACGGGACCTCGATCCTGCTCGTCAGCCATTCAATGGGCGACGTCCGGGCGCTGTGCGAGCGCGTGATCCTCCTCGATAAGGGGCGCGTCCTCAAAGATGGCAAGCCCGACGAAGTCGTCGACTACTACAATGCCCTGACCGCGGCCAAGGAGCAATCCAACCTCGCTGTCGAACAAAGCCGCGAGGATGGCGGCTGGCTCAGAACGCGAAGTGGCACGCTCGAAGTCGTCATGGACCGACTAGAACTCGTCGATCCGAATTCGGGACAAAAAATCGCGACGGCCCAGGTCGACCAACCGCTCGACCTCGTAGCGTCCGTCACCGTCAATCAGGACGTTCCCCGCCTTGTGCTCGGCCTCTTGCTGCGCGACCGTACCGGGCACGTGGTCTGGGGGACCAACACCTGGCACACTAAACAGAGCCTCGATCATCCCAAGGCCGGCGAGCGCATCGACTTCGTTTTCAAATTTCAATGCACGCTCGGCCCTGGGTCCTATGCGGTTTCGTACGGCCTCGTCAGTTCTGAATCTATCCACGAAAATACCTTCGAGTGGCATGACAACGCCTTGGTTTTCGACGTCTTGAACACCCACCTGCCGTTTTTCGTCGGCACCACGCGGTTGCCGGGCGAAATCGTCATTCGCCGGTAGGCCTTGGCGCCGTTGCGCGTCAGCGTTCGCGATCTTTGCGCGCAATATTGCCGCACTCCGCAATTCTCCACGGTTTCTCGCCACCCTGAGTTAGGTTTCCGCCTTGCCCGTGATATTCGGCATGGCAACCGCCCGTATACACGGCGTTATGCACCGCCGCCGATGTGCCGATACCGCGCTCGCGCCCGCGCAGAAAAAGGACTGTTATTGCAATGGATTTGCTGGCACGGACGCTTATGACGATCAGCTGCCGGGACTGCGACGCCATCCCCAAAGTCGGCACGGCGGGTCGCGTTCTGGATGGCGGTGTGCAGGTGATGCACAACGGGCTCAAGGTTGTCGCCGGTGGCTACTACGGTGACTGGATGGCGCACATCATTCGCGCGCTCCGCGGCCACCACGAACCGCAGGAGGAGCGTCTCTATCACCACATCCTGCAACTCTGTCGTCACAACACGCTGATGGTGGAACTCGGTGCCTTCTGGGCTTATTATTCCCTCTGGTACCTCGACGAGATTCCAGGTTCTCGCGCCATCTGCGTCGAACCCGATCCCAACAACATTGCGGTGGGCCGGCACAATGCCGCTTTGAACGCCCTCGAAGCCCGGGCTGAGTTCGTCGAGGCATCGATCGGCGGCGCAGCCGCCGAGCTTGCCGACCATCTCTGCGAATCGATCCACCAAGTGCTGCAAAAACCGCGCCTCGACATGACCGCGCTGCTTGAACGCGCGCGCGGACAACCCATCGAGCTCCTGCACATCGACGCGCAGGGATTTGAACTCCCCTTTCTGTCCTCTGTGACGGTTGAACAGACACGCGACAGCGTCCGCTTCCTGGTCGTCTCGACCCATCACCAGTCGATTTCCGGCTCGTCCACCACGCACCACGATTGCATCGAGCGCATCCGGTTGCTCGGCGGCACCGTGCTCGCCGAGCACTCGGTCACCGAATCGTTCAGCGGTGATGGGCTGATCATTGCCAGCTTCGCGCCGCAGGACAGGGCGCTTGTCCTGCCTCAGATCACACGCAACACCGAGGGTACGTCTATTTTTTGAGGTCGCCTCTGAGCGCCGATCCAAATGACACGGACCCAGAACGGGCCACCGCATTGCGGCGCCCCGTCTGATTGCCCGACCCTCACTTCACTTCACCTGGAACCCCGTCGCGCCGGTGGCGATCACGCCACCGGAAGCATAGAGGCCGGCAGCCGTGAGGTTCCACTC